>DATDSY010000020.1:0-5070 GCA_035291125.1 Candidatus Norongarragalinales archaeon | reverse complement strand
ATGGAAAGCTTTCGCGCAAGGAAAACGTAGCGCTTTGCAAGCGCAGGCTCTTTTGGATAAACCTCGCGGGCCATCCGCAAGAGTTTTTCACAGCGTTCCTTTGCAATTTTTTGCGCGTCCATTTTCATTCTCCCAGTTTCGCCAAGTTGTTCAGCCGCATGAGCCTTGGGCCGTGAGGGTAAAACTCGATTTCGGTTATCGAAGTGTTGAGCAAGGGGCCGAAAACCCTTGCTCTGCTTACTGGCAGATGAAGGTAGTAGCATAGCGTGGCGCGGCCGAGGTTGCCGTGCCCCACGATGAGTATTGTTTTTCCAGCGTGTTTCTTCAGGATTTTTGCGAGCAGGGGTTTTACCCTATCGAGAGCTTGCTTCATGCTCTCGCCTCCCGGCGGCCGTGCGTAAGAGTTGTAGCGGTAAGCGACTCCTACTCCCGGGTATGGCCTTCCTTCGTGCTTTCCGAACGACCTTTCCATAAGCAGTTTCGAGCGGACGACTTTGCAGTGCTGGAGTTTGGCTATTTCTTCGGCAGTTCTGCAAGCGCGGGTGAGCGTGGATGCGTATATGGCGTCGAAGCGGATTTTGGAAAGGCGTTTTGCAATGGCTTTCGACTGCCTCACGCCTTCGGGCGTGAGTGCGTAATCAATTTGCCCTTGCTGCACGCGTTTCTTGTTTCCCACGCTTTCCGCGTGCCTGACGAGAAAAATCCGCGTGTTCTTCACTTTTTCTTCCCTTTCAATTCCTTTAATTCTCTAAGTGTATCGAACAAGGTTGCAGCCATTCCCTGGATCGCTCTAAAGTGGGTTTCGAGCCCTTCTTCTCTCAGCATTTTTTCTCCAAGACTCCGTTGCTCTTCTTCATGCAATTGTTTTCGAATGTTTGCGGTCACGACTTCTGAGAGTATTTTCCTATCCCCCTCTGAAATTGGCTTATACCTGTAGCATTGCCAATAGCTGTGGCCGAAATTGTATGCAGACCACGGATTTACGAGCTGGGCTACATACTCTCCATCCGGCTTGAGGCCAGCCTGCCTGCTTAAGCTTTCGATTATTTTTTGGCGCGTATCCCCACTGTATATCCCTATGCCTACGAATTTTTTCTCCCAGTCTTGCAGGTTTTCAAGTCCTCTCTCTTCCAGGGCTTTAAGTCTCTCTTGTGTGTCTTCTGAAAAATGCTCGACTACATGGCTAGTTTCTTTGGCGTGCCTGCCTATAACTTCTGCGCAGAGAAATTTTTCGTTCGCGTCATAATCGAATTTTACGACCATGCTCCATTTCTGTGAGGGATGCCGAATTACTTCAATCTTAGAAAACGGGAGGCGCAACCTTTCGTTCATTCCTTCACCCTTTTTATCGTGAGTGGGCCCACAGGGATTTGAACCCTGGACGTCCAGCTTACTCAGTCGGCTGAGGGCAAAAGCCTCAACCGTCGTATAAGACTGGCGTTGCAGCAGCTTTCTTTTTTCCAAGGTTTTTTCTTTCTTGGAAAGAAAAAAGCTTCTCTGAACCAGACTGAGCTATGGGCCCACGCTTTGTTTATATTGCCCCGCTTTTTTATTAATCGTATGCGCTTGCAGTTGAAAGACGTTTTTTCGCTGGCCAACGGCCTGTCGGGTTTTTTCGCGCTGCCGTTGTTTTTCCTGGCCGGCTATTTTCCCGCAGCGGCGATGGTCTTGCTTGCGCTGGTTTTCGATTTTTTGGACGGGAAGGTAGCCCGCAAGTCGCGCGGGGACAACGAGTTCGGAAAACAGCTGGATTCGCTTGCAGACGCGGTTTCTTTCGGTGCGGTTCCCCCGTTCCTGCTGCTTTCGTTCTATTCGTTTTACTCTTACAGTGCGGACGGCGGGTTTTGGGTTTTCTATCCCCTGCTGTTGGGTGGAATGTTTTTCCTCGGAGCGTGCTTGATTCGCCTGGCGCTGTTCAACGTGCAGCAGGAAAAGGGCGTTTACCATGGCTTGCCTTCGCCTCTTGCCGCGGCTCTTTTGCTGGTTTTCGGCTGGGTGAACTCGTACGTGGGAATAGCTTTGCTTTTCGTTCTCGGTGCAGCTATGCTTTCGAAATTCAAGGTCAAGAAAGTTTTTTGACGAACAATTCCTCGTAGTTCGGGCCCGACGGCGACAGATTGCTTTTGAAAAGAATGACTTCGTTTACCGTGGCAGTGCCGAACTCTTTTCTTTCGTAGTCTTTCGCCAGCTGCTTGAGAGATTGCAAATTGCGCTGCGTTTTCACGCGCGAGAGAGTGACGTGGCCTTCGAAACGGCCTTCGTGCTCCAACGCAGCGGCAACCTGGCGCTGCAGCACTTCCAATCCGCTTACCCCCGCCCAAAAGACTTTCACGAACTTTTCGCTGGGAAAAAACCCTACTCCAGTTGCTTTGATTTCCGCCGGCCGGCTTTGCAGAGAGTCGAGCTTTCGTTTGGCTTCTTCAATTTTCCTTTCGTCGATTTCTCCGAGGAATGCAAGGGTGGCGTGGAATTCCTTTGGAAAAGTGGCGTCCAATCCCAGCGAGCGCGCTTTTTGCTGCAGTTGGCCGAGCTTTTCGCCAATGCCTTCGCCGAATTTCACTGCAACGAAGCATCTTGCCATAATACCGCCAAAACAAACTATACTGGAATGCAAAAATGCCTGAGCTTTTTCCCCTGCCTTCCGCGACTAGCGAAAATCTGTAGGCTGCTCAATTATTTCCGCTTTTCGCTATAGCGCATCGTTTTTTAATTGCGTTTTCACTAGTTTCTTCATGCGTTTCCCTGCGTTTCTGGCATTGTTCTTCCTCGCGCTTTTCTCAATTCCAGCTTTCGCTTCCCAGTTGAACATTGTAAGCCCCGTGCAGCAGACTCTTGTTTTGCCCGAACACGTTTTGGATTTGGGCGTAATCGGGCCGGGGCAGACGGTGGAAGTTGTTGCAGAGCGTGGCAGTGGCGTCATTGCAAAGGAAAGCCAGACGAAGGGCGAGGCTTTGTGGGACCAGTTGTTTGTGGTTCGCGAGAGCCTGCCTGCGGGATGGAAGGCGGACGATTCAAAGCTTTTCGAAAACCCGTTTCATGCGTTTGTTACCGCCTCTCCGACGGCCGGGGACGGCGAGTATGCGTTTCAGTTGAAGGCGTTCGACCAGTACGATGGCGCCGGTGAAAAGGTTTTCAGCGCTAAAGTTCGCATTTCGAAAGACTTGCTGGAGCAGAGTGTGGATGAACGCAAGATTGTTACGGGCGTCGGGTTGCCTGCAGTGCTTCAAATCAAGCTGCGAAACAAGAGCTCGGCGAGCGACGTTTTCGAGCTCAAGGCGTCGGGAGTCTCGTCGAGTTGGGCGGCTCAAAGGCGCGTGTTCGTGCGATTCAACAGCGAAGAAGCGGTTGAATACGAAATTCTTCCTGGCGAGCAGGGTGAATTCGGAATAGGCATAACTTCCACTTCGTTGTCCAGCCCGCTCATCAGCGCGAGCAGCGAAATCACCATTCAAGCCGTTTCTTCCTTGGAACAGGACTTGAGGGCTTTGAACAAAGGATTGCTTTTGTTCCCTACTGTAGAACAAGTTGTTTATTCGGCGTTGAGCCTGGTTTCCTATCTAGTGTACAAGTAAAAAGTTTTAAGCAGCCGCAATCCGAATTTTATATGCCGTTATGAAGTCCAGCTGAAGGCTTTCGGGCGTGTCGCATGGAAACTGTCTTGGATTTTGCTGAAAAGAAAAAGCTCGCCGCGCGAGAAGTGGGCTTGAAGCTTGAAGGCGTCAGCGACGCAAAGCAGCTCGAGCGCGCGAAGCTCGACGCTTCGGGAAAATTCGGGTTGCCGCAAGTGATTAGGAATGCCGACGTTTTCAACGAATTGGGCGAAGGAGAAAAGCGCGAATTCCGCCTGCTTTTGAAAACCAAGCGCGCCCGCTCGCTCAGCGGAGTGAGCGTAGTCGCAATAATGCTCAAGCCCGTTTCATGCCCGTACCACTGCGCATATTGCCCCACGAGTGAAATAGCCGCCAAAAGCTATACTGGATTCGAGCCTGCCGCACTGCGCGCCAGGCGCAACGACTTCGATTCTTTCAAGCAAGTATCGTCGAGGCTAAAGCAATTCCGCGCAATAGGGCACAGCCCGGAAAAATGCGAGTTGATTATCATGGGCGGGACATTCAACAGCGAGCCGCTGGAATACCAGCAGTCGTTCGTGAAGGGCGCGTACGACGCTTTCAACGGCTTTGCGAGCGATACGCTGGAAAAAGCGATTGCGGCGAATGAAACTGCCCCCAACCGCATTATCGGCTTGACTTTCGAAACGCGGCCCGACTGGGCTTCGCGCGAGCAAGTTATGCAGCTGCTGCAATTCGGCGCTACGCGCATCGAATTGGGCGTGCAGAGCCTGGATGACGTGGCTTTGATTCGGGTGAAACGGGGGCACGGGGTTGCAGAAAGCGTCAGTGCGACGCGCAACGTGAAAAACGCTTTCGCGAAAGTCGGATACCATATTATGCCTGGCCTTTTCTCTACGCAGGAGAATGACGTTGCGATGTTTGAACAGCTGTTCGCGCGCGAGGATTTGCGGCCGGACATGCTAAAGATTTACCCCACGCTAGTAATGCCTGGCACGGAGTTGTTCGAATTGTGGAAGAACGGCGAGTTCGAGCCTTACCGCGAAGAAATCGCGGCGAAAGTAATCGCGCAAGGCAAGAGGTTCGTGCCGCGATATTGCAGGATAATGAGGGTGGATAGGGACATTCCGTCGTTCAAGATTGCTGATGGCGTGAAGAAACTGAATTTGCGGGAGTTCGTGAAAAGGGAAATGAAGGATAACGGGTGGAAGTGCGAATGCATTCGCTGCCGCGAGGCTGGGCTTGCATCACGCTTCGCGAAAGTGGATTTCGATTCTGTGGAAATGCACAGGCTTGATTACGCGTCGAGCGGGGGAAAGGAAGCATTCCTGAGCTTCGATACAGATGAAGATTATTTGGTTGCATTCCTGCGCTTGAGGGCGTTTGAAAGCGAAAATGGCGTGCAGTGCGGGGTTCGCGAGCTGCGCGTTTACGGAGAGCAAGTTGCGATAGGCTCGCACGAGGAAAAGGCGTTGCAGCACAAGAGCTTCGGGAAAAGGCT
>DATDSY010000019.1:0-2480 GCA_035291125.1 Candidatus Norongarragalinales archaeon | reverse complement strand
TGCACTTCTACAGTGCTCTAAGCCTTACTTTAAGCCGGAAAAACAATTCGAACTCAAAAGAAAGTTTTCTGTCGAAAAAATTTTTTTTCGTTCTTCACTTTACTCTTCCGTCTAGAAGCAGGCTTCTATAAAAAAGTATGCGCGCCGGGGTTTAAAAATGTGGGTTTTGGGGGTTGAGTCCGGGGCTGCAAGTCAGGAAATCTTGCAGGTTCCGCTGACGCAAGCGTAGCTCGTTTCGTTCGTGTTGAAGTCTTGACAGTTTTTATTTTCGCTGTTCGCTTGCGTTCCGGAACAATAGTTTTCAAGCAAAACCAGGGAGTCTATGCAGCTGTCGGCGTTAGAGTAGGAAGTTTGGCTTATGAAACCGCTTGCAGTGCCGCCGGTAAAGTAGTCTATCCCGTTGTCCGAATCCGAGCAAGAGTCCGGCTGTGGCGACGGAGAAGGTGAGGGAGTCGGAGAGGGTGAAGGCGAGGGAGTCGAACTAGGCGAAGGCGCTGGCGTAACTGTTGGAGAGGGGGACGGTGATGGCGCTGGCTTGCAGCCTGGTACGGCAGAGCAGCCGGCGTCGCAGTCTTTGACGTACGGAACAAGCCCCTCACCGCAAGTGAAAGAAGGCGGAAGTGCAGCGCACACGTTCAAATTGTCTTTGTTGCAACAGCCTTCGCCGGTGAAAATGCATTGTACTGCAGGCGAAGGTGTGGGAGCGGTGGCAGGTGTCGTTGACGTAGTTTGAACTGCTCCGGAACCTGGGCATTTGAAGCAAGAATTTGCGTCGCCTCCGCACGCGTAACTAGCTAGCACTACGCACGCCCGCACTATCCCAACGTCTTTAGTCAAGCACGCGTAGTCTTCCGGACACGCTGGTTTCTGGACTGCAATTGCATTCACTGGAACCTGGCCGGTGGTTTCAGTGCTGGCACCTATTTCCTTCAAAACATCTTTCGTTACAAAGCAAGAGTCTCTTGATTGAGCTGCTTGCCAAAAGTCCGACGAGTCTGTTTTAAAGCAAACGTGCGTTGCAACCAACTCGCCGCCCGAAAGCTGGCGGAACAGATAAATCGAACGAGGCGGCTTAGTGAAGTCTTTCACTATGCTCGAGCCGACGAGCTTCTTGTGCGAAGAAAATTGGATTTTGTTTGCAACAATGTTTTCTTGAGTCGAATCGAATTCGTTCAATAATGAGTTCGACAGCATTCGTTCGGAGCCGCGCGAGCCTTCTACTTTAATCCACTCTTCCTTCATAGATCCCTGCGAAACGCCGGTTGCGCCATCGCGGTTTTTCAAGGGGGGTATACCTCCCTGCGAAACTGCAGGGGCCACAGATTCCTGAGAAACTCCGGCCGCATCATCGCGATTTTTCAATATGACGATTCCGTACGTAACCGTGATTTCCTCGCCCGGCGCGGAGATTTCGTCAGCCCACGTCCTGGCGGTGGATGGAATTTCGAACACGGTAAACCGCGCCGCGTACAAAACTTCCACTTCGTCGAACTCGTACACTATTTTTTGCTCTTCGCCGGCCAGCTTTTGTACTGCGGAAACGAACCAACCGGTTATTGATTGGGGTTGCGACTGGTTTGACGCTACGAACGCAAACGCTGCAGCAACAAACAAGATGACTACTAAAAATTTTGCATTCACATAAACCACTTCGTTTTTTCAACCATTTTTTAAGCCAACGCTTTCTCAATCGCCTCTTCAATCGAACCGCCAGGGTAAACGATGGGGGTGGGGGTAGCAGTCTGGGTTTGCGCTTCCGCAGCTGTCGGAGTCGGCGTGGAAGTGGTGATTGAAGTTGACGAAGGCTGCTGCCCTGAGCCCAGGCAGCCTGCGAAAAACAAGGCTACTAAAACTATTGCGAAAACTAGCCTTGCGCCTGTTTTAGAAAACATCTTCCTCGAAAACACTCAGCAGACGCACGCATTTAAACCTAACGAGATTGCAGGTGCTTCAAACTCATCCTCGACCCGGGGCTTTAAAGCATTAATCCGTAGGCGTCTTCGATGAGGCCTATTCCAGTCTGCTTTCTCACGCCTCTGAAAGCGAAGTCAGTGCATTCGACCATGTACTCGTCGTAGTGGAACTCGCCGCGTCCCTTGATAACGAACGGCTTGAAGGCGTACGTCTTCATGCAGGCTGCAACTCCCTTGCCTTCGAGAAGCCACTGGTCTTTGGCGAGCCTCCGCAGGCGGCAGTCCTCGAGCTTGACAGTCCTGCCGGATGCCAGACGGTAAGTAGCAAGATAAAGAACGTTGCGCCCGACATCGTGCCTGTTGAGCCGTACGGCGAAGAAATCCAGGGCCGAACGGTCGGCAAACACCAGGCGCACCCAATTCCATGGAATGAACGGCGCGACTACGACTACTTTCTGCACGTAAGCGGAACCGGAGAATTTCTTTCCGCCGATCGTCCCGCTGGCGTCCAGGTATAGGTTGAACATTCCGAACCCCAAGGTTCCCGCCGATGCGGCTAGTGCTTCG
>DATDSY010000018.1:0-9273 GCA_035291125.1 Candidatus Norongarragalinales archaeon | reverse complement strand
TGATGCCGAAAGACGCGACTTTCCTGCAAAACTGGTTTTTCGAAATCCTTAATTTGATAGTTCAAACCTCTACAATGCTCGGAAGGCCCGTCATCGCAGGCAACGCGGCAGCGTACAAGAAAAAGGATTTCAACGCGGTCCGAGGTTTCGACGAGGAGATGGAAGCTAGCGAAGACCAGGACTTGTGCGTGCGCATAGCAAAACGGGGCAAAGTAATTTACGACCCTGCCGTTGTCACGTTCACTTCAAACCGCAGGCTCAAAAAATTTGGGTTGTTCGGGCTGACTTGGGACTGGGGCAAGACCACGCTCAACTTCATGCTCGGCATAAAAACCAAGCGCTACGCGATAATACGGGAAATTTAAAACCCCGCTTGTCCAATACCTTTTATTACAAGCCCTAGTTTTGAGTTTGAAGGGAGAGAAAATGCTCGAAGGACTGCGCAACAGCTTCTGGTTTTCCGCGCTGCTAGTCGTAGGCTCGTTCGCCGCGTTTTTCTACGCCCTCTTTGCAGTAGTCCCGTATCTCGCAATTTTCCTCACCGCCAATTTCCTGTTCGTATACGTCGCAGTAGTTTACCTGCTCAAGTTCTGGGAAAAGGGCGAGCAAAAGCTTTCCAACAAATTCCCGTCGGCCAGCGTAATCATCCCGTGCTACAACAGCGCGAAAACCATAGAAAAGTGCGTGGAAAGCGTTTTCGCGCTCGAATACCCGCGAAAACTGCAGGTCGTGATAGTGGACGACGCGAGCACCGACGCGACCAAGCAAAAGCTTTTGCAGCTCAAAAAACGGTTTCCTTCGCTCGAAATAATGCGCCATCCGCGCAACCAAGGCAAAGCCCGCTCCCTGAATCTCGCGCTGACGAAAGCCAAGGGCGAAATAGTCGCGTGCATCGATTCCGACACTTATCCCGCCCGCGATTCGCTCAAGCGGATGGTGCGGCTGTTCAACGACAAGCAAGTGGGTGCAGTCACGGCTTTGGTTTGCGTGGAAAAACCGAAGAACTTCGTGCAGAAAATACAGGAAATCGAGTATTACGTGGCGTTCGGCTTCTGGCATACTGCGCTCGCGGAGTTGGACGGGCTGATTGTAACGCCAGGTCCCATGTCCGTCTATTCTGCCGCAGCATTGAAGAAAATCGGCGGCTTCGACGAAGACAACATCACCGAAGACATGGAAATCGCTTTGCACTTGCAGTCGGCAGGCTACAAGATTCGCCTGACGACCGACGCGGTTGTGCGGACCGACGTTCCGGACTCTTGGGGCAAGCTCTTCAGCCAGAGGCTGCGGTGGCTGCGTGGCAAGATATTCAACGGGCGCAAGTACTCGCACATGCTTTTCAACTCGAAGTACGGCGATTTCGGGCGTTTCGTCTATCCGATTTCCTTTGCAGTCGAACTGTTCGGCGTTGTCGTGGCATCGCGCATTCTCTTCCTTCACGGCGGAAATTTCGTGAACGACCTGCTGGGTGCGATAGGCGTGGCGCAAGTGGACGCTTCGCTTGTAACGAACTTGGGCATTTACTCGGGCGCGATAATAAATTCCTCGGTATTTTTCTTCCTCTTCACCATAATGGTCTGGCTTTACATCGTTTGGATAAGCTTCGGGATCGCGAAACAGAAAATCAACGTTTGGCACGTGCCGCCCATGGTCGTGTTCATGACGTTGTACTCGATGTTCATTTCCTTCGTGTACTTTTCGGGAATGGTGCACGAGATTATTGGAACGGAAAGAAGATGGGAAAACAAGGCGCGGGTGAAAGCATAGCATGGTAAGCGTTTACGTCAAGGCGTTGGTAATTACGCTGGTTTTGTTCGCTGGCAACTACTTTTTCGTGAAATACCTGGACGACTCGCGCGCGCAAGACTTGCAAACGCGGGTTTCGGATTTGGAAGAGGAAATGCAATCCGCCCGAACGCTTTTGCTCTACACGCAGACGTACAACAAATCAACCGAGATTTGCCCTGCGTTGGAGGAAACGACGCGCGCGCAAATCAACAAGCTTTACGACTTGTTCAACCAGCTTCAGCAAACCGAATCTTCCGCCGTGCTTGCTGATACGGCGCGCACCAAGCGCAGGTTTATCCTGGCGAATTCAGAGCTGTGGCTTTACTTGCGGCAGCTTGAAAGCGTGTGCGGCTCTTCCGGCATAACGCCCATCCTATACTTCTATCCCGACAAGCAGGATTGCGTCGAATGCAGGGCGCAGGCGCAGATATTGAATAGCGTGAGGGACGAGTGCAGTAACGTGCGCGTTTTCGCTTTCCCGACTGACTTGGATATGGGCGTAGTGAATGCGATAAAAAGCCGTTATGGCATAAGCCGAACGCCGTCGGTCGTGATTAACGAAAAGGCTTACGCCGGAATCACTTCACGCGAAGCGATTATGGCGCAAGTGCAGTGCTCCGCCTGAATTCAAGCCCGCGCAGCTCCAGCCAGATCAGCAGCGCAATAGCTCCCCGTAAACTCCCAGCATTTTCGAAGTGCTTTTAGGGATGGAGTATTGTTCAGCGGTTTTGCGTGCGTTCCCCGCCATTCTCGCTCTAGCGCTTTTTTTCATGGTTAAAATCTTGACTATCTTTTCCGCACACTCGCCCTCGTCTCCCGGCGCGAACAAAAACCCGTTTTTGTTTTCGCGCACGGCTTCAGGAATGGCCATTGCCCTTGCTCCGACAACCGGCTTTCCGCAAGCCATGGCCTCAAGCAGGGCAAGGCCTTGAGTTTCGAATGTTGATGCAGTAGCGAAGCAGTCGCACGCCGCGTAGTAGGACGGCAGGTGTTCCCGCTTTACAAACCCAGTAAAAACGAAGTTTTTCTGCAGCCCCTCGCTTTTCACCAAATCTTCGATGCGCTTCCTGTCCGGCCCGTCTCCGGTAACCACGAATTTCACGTTTTGCCCTGCAGTTTGCTTCAGCACTTGAGGCGCGCTTTTCACTATAACCTCGATGCTCTTCTCTTGGCTCACGCGCCCTGCGACGAGGACGATCTTGTCTGCGCCCACCAGATTTCTCACAGTTCCACCCTTGACAGACGGGTTGTAGCGCACGGTGTCGATGGCGTTGGGCACGATCACGCTTTCGACTCCCTTCTCGCGCAGGATTTCCTGGATTGTTTTCGTGGGGCACGTGACCAAATCAAACCTGTCGTAAAAAACCTTCACGGCCTTCCACAGGATTCTTTCGGCAGTGCGCCCCATCATTTTTTTCGCTGCTAGGGGCACCATCGTGTGGAAAGTGCCCAGCAAAGGCAAGTGCAAGTCCCGAGAGGTTTTGATTGCCGCCAAGCCCATCGAAGCGAGGGCGTGGCAGTGCACCAATTCGATTTTCTTTTCCCTCGCTATTTTCGTGGAAGAGAAGGGGAACAATGCGATTTTGTACTGCGGGTAGGGGGGAAAGCGGAAAGAGCGGAATACTAAAACGCGCTTGTCCCTGTTTTCCTCGCGCGTTTTCCTGTCTCCTGAAGTGAACACGAAAACCTCGTCGCCTCGCTTTTGCATTTCGTTCCTGTAGTTAATGAGCGTTGTAACCACGCCGTCGACGTTGGGGTAGAAAGTGTCGGTGAAAAAACCCACGCGCATTTAGAAAAACCTTTTTTTTCCTTCAAGACAAAAAGAGCAAAACCAACACTAGGATGACTGAAATTGCGAATATGGCGGGCGCGAGAACGCGCGCTATTGCCACGACCGAATTTATTGTTGAAGTGAGTTCGCTTTGCTTTCTTCCTCCCAGCACGCTCAAGCCTACCGTGTCGCAGAAGAAAGCGGCCTTGCACTCTTCCAAGTCTGCCAACGCTTCTTCGACGCTCTCGCGGATTTCGCGCACGAGCTTTTCACTGTCGAGATTGCGTCCAACCGGATTGTGCACTCCTCCGATCTTGTTTCCCGCGTGCGTGTCGGTGGAGAAAACGTCGGCCCATTCGAAACCGTAATTCCTCAGCGCCAAAAGTGCGTTGGCGCGGAACGAAGGCAAAATGTTGTTGCCGTCGATGAGCACCATGCAATACTTCCTGCCTTTGATTTCGAGCACCGCAGTTTTGAGCCCGGCCTTGCCGATGCCGTTGTCCAGCGTGAATGCGGAAAGACTTTTTTCCGAGACCCCCAGCTTGAATCTGGATTGCGCGGAAGGCGAGATTTTCAATACCGCCTTGTGGAATTCGCCGAATTCCCTGCTTCCAACGCGGAAGATGCTTCCGTCAGTCAAAGAATTGTGCCTGTCGACCACGACCGCGCCGTCGAATTGCTTGAGCGCCGCGTTTTTCAGCGCCATGCCCAGAGAAAGCTCGATGTCTTCAGTGCTTTCCGGCGCTCGGGAGAGCGTGAGCAAGACATTTCGCCCGAAAGCAAATCCTGCGACACTGGCGCTTCCCTCGCGCGTTTGCATGAAGCACGCGTTCGAAGCGAAGTTTTTGGCGCCCGCTATTTGCTGGACTGCTTTCTTGGCTATGAGCGCGTGGCTTGAAGAGTGGACGGGGTTGAAGTCGTGGTTGACTGTAGAATGGAATACGAAGCAAGGCGCTTTCGCGTAGGCGGAAATCTTTTGCGAAAGCAAATGCGGGAATTCGCTTCCCCCGACGTTTCCGAACGGCCCGAAGTGCACTTGCGGTGACAGGAATACCGCCTTGCTTTTGCCTCGCGAATTTTTGAAGACCGCGCCTTCAATTGCAGTTTCGACGGGCTCGCCCATTTCCGCGAGGATTTCCTCGAATTCCTTCTTGCCCGTAGTCCACTGGGCGAAAAACAACGCTACCGCCTGCACTGTTGAAATGCCGAAATTGCGTTTTGCAGGGGCGTTGAGCACGTAAAACAGGGTCCACAGCCCCAAAAGCAGTATGCCAGACGAAATGACTATTTTAATCGCGGCTATGGGCAGCGAGCCTATGGCGAGCGTGGGTTCTATGAATCCGAAGCGCTGCCAAAACCACAAGAACGACGCGTTGAAGAACGCCTGCAAAAACGCGAGCGGAATCGCCTTGCGTTTTTGGTTCAAGCCTACGAACGAAGACCCGAACCAAACGAGCACTGCCAGCGCGTTGGCGACGATAATGCCGTTTATCACTTGGCCCGTGGCGAATCCCATGAAGTAAACCAAGCCGGCGAGCACGGCGGCGAACGCGCCGATGAAAATGTTGTATTTGAACGGCTCCCGCGAGTAAAGCGAGGCGAGCGTGCCTGCCAGCAGGGCGGGCAGCCCTAGAAGCAGAACTCCTTCGGCGCCGCCGTAAACCAGCGCATTAGCCATGCCTCCCGTAGCGTAAAGCCTGAACAGGAAGCCGAGGACGAACGTGGACAATAGCAGGAAAACGAGCGTGCGGCGCGACGACGGGACTCTGAAAAAGAGCTTGCTTGCGCTCAAAGCCTTTTCCCTCTGGTCTACAACCAACCCAACCACGCCTTTTTTTTACGCTTTAAACGAAAGGATTAAACTCTGGCAGAATGCAAGAATGCTGGAGCCTTTTCCCTGCCTCCTGCAACTAGCGAAAAGCTGTAAAAAAATTCAATCATTTCCTGTTTTCACTATAGTTTAAATCGTTCGCGCGATTAAAAAATAATGCTTTTGAGGTGTTTTTGTTTTGAAAGTGTGCCCATCGTGCGGAAAAAGCGGCTTGCCTTTCGTAGGCCCGTTCTGCGTCGAGTGTTTTTCCAAGCAAAGCCTGGTGGAAGTGCAGGCGAAAAACCTGGAAATAACCTTATGCCCTCGCTGCCTTCGCTTCAAGAGTGGAAGCGCGTGGGTGGGTTTCACTCCCGATATAGTCGAAAAGCTGGTGGTGCATAAGAGCAGGTCGCGCTACCCGTTTTCAGCGAAAGTCTCGTTCACGCAAGGAAAGCAGTTTTTCCTCGTGACTGCAAAATTCCACTTGAAAGCCGAAGGGCACGACCTAGTGCAGGAAAGGCATTTCGAGATTCCTTTGGTGAAAAACGTTTGCATGGAATGCAACAGGCAGGCTGGCGGCTACAAGGAAATCATAGTGCAACTGCGCGGGGACGAAAAACGAGCGGAATCTGCTTTGAAGCGCATCGAGAGAGAGATTGAAGGGAAAACTTTCTGGAAAACCGAACGAAAGAAAACAGGCGGGGCAGACTTGACCGCAGGAAGCAAGAACGTGGTTTTGAGCGCGGTGCAGCAACTGAGAAAGCCGTTCAGCATGTCGCGCAAGCTCATGGGCGTGCGCGACGGCAAAAAGCTTTTTCTAGTCACCGTGCTGATAGAATTTTGAAAAGCTCATTCTATAACGCAAAAGGTTTTTACAGTGGACGGACAGCAAGCGCAGGGTCCCAAAGCGGACGAGCCGGAAAACGGGCTAGAGAAAAAGCTTGAAGATTCCAAACGCTATTCCATACTGGACGGGTCTTTCTATTCGCTCATGGCAGGCTTTGGGGTCAACTACCTAACTCCGTTCGCCCTGCGGCTGGGCGCAAGCGTGGCGGACATAGGGCTGCTGCAGACGCTGCCCCAGCTTTTGGGAAGCGCGGCTCAATTGCTTTACTCGCGCGTTTCGAGCGTGGTGAAAAGCCGGAAAGAGCTTGTGGTGAAACTGGTTTCGCTCCAGGTTTTGGCGTGGCTAGGCTTGCTTTCCCTGACTATGCTGAGCGGCGACAGCCTAGTCTCGTGGGTCATTCTTTTTTACAGCGTTTCCATTCTCGCCGAGTCTTTCGCGAATCCGGCGTGGACGAGCTGGATGGGCGACATCGTCAAGGAAAAAGACCGTTCGGCGTATTTCGGAAGGCGCAACGAGATAACCGGTTTCGTGGCGTTCGTTTCCAGCGTCGCAGCAGGGTCGGTGTTGGGCTTGTTTCAAGACTGGAACAAAGCCGCTTTGGGCTTCACCGCGATTTTCGCCATCGCGTTCGCCGGCCGAATAATCTCGCTGTACTACTTGAGCAAAAAGTTCGAGCCACGGCTGGAAGAGCAGACCGACGAAACCACTTTCCGCTCGTTCGTGAAAACGCTGAGGCAGACGCCGTTCGGCTCGCTAGTCTTGTACAACACCTTCTTGATGTTCGCAGTCTTCATCGCCGCCCCCTACTTTTCCGTCTACGCCCTTAACGTCCTGAAGTTTGATTACTTTACTTACGCGCTGGTGTTCAGCGTGGCGCAAATCTCGATTTTCCTGACGATGGTGTACTGGGGGCAGACTTCTGCGGCGTTGGGAAACAAGAGCGTATTGTACGCCAGCGGCATTCTCGTCGCGCTCATCCCCCTGCAGTGGGTTTTGTTCAGGAACCCCTGGCTGCTGTTTGTAACAGAATTGTTTTCGGGCTTGGGCTGGGCTGGACAGCGCATAGCTTCCTTCAACCTGATTCTCAAAACGACTCCCGAGAAAAACAAGTCTAAGTTCGTCGCTTACTACAACGTATTCCAAGGAATAGCAATTTTCGCCGGAGGCATGGCCGGCGCCTTGCTTGCCGGATTCCTTTCGAGCCAGCAGGACCCGCTGCTGATTCAAATTGGCGTGCTGCCCGCGATTTTCATACTGTCGTCCGTCTTGCGCTTTGCCGCAGTCTTTCTTTTCGCGAGAAAGATTGTAGCGCCGGAGAGCAAGAGTTTCGAGAGCAAGACGTTCCTGTTCAAAACAATCACCGTTTATCCGGCGCAAAGCGCGATGTACGAAATCCAGTCGGGCTTGCGCAGGGGCTTGAGCAAGGCGTTCGAGCTGGAGAAAGAGTTTTACGCGATAAAAAAGAAGTCGGACGAAATGCTCAACAAAATGAAAATCAAGAAAATCGAGTTTTGAATCCAGGGGGAATAATTTGAACTTTTAACTTTGAGCCCTTCACTTGTACCGCAAGAAAACTCCCAGACCTCCGAAAGTGCCGCGGAACTGCTGGCCTTCCGGCGTTTCCTCGGAAACGAATATCACTTCAATCCCTTGTTCTTCCGCCTGGCTGATCAAATGCGACACCACGTTAATTTCGCCTTCCAAAATTTCCAGCCCTTCAGTGACAAGCAGCCTGCCAGCCTTGCGCGATGCGACCATCTGCCTCACGTTCTCCAAACCCCACGACACGAGCCCGCCTTTGGCAGCTTCAGTCAGGAATTCGTTCAACAGCTTTTTCTCGACAATCGCCTCTTGTTCTGAAATCAAATCGCTCGCCTTCTCGAGCAACTCGCGCAGCCCGTACTCGTCCGTATACCCCGTGTCCACAACCCCGAGGACTTTGATTTGGTAGTTGAAAGGCGCCATTTTCATGAAATTCTCTTTCGCCGGCCCCGGTCCGCCCACGATAGCGCCCTTGAAATTCTTTAGCCCGACGAACGCAGCCATCGCCTCGCCAACGCGCTTGTAGTAATACTCAATGCCCTCTTCGGCCAAGCGCTGGAACCGCTGCGAACTTTGCCCGCCCTTGTGCACTTTCTGGTGGGCGGTCGATTCCAATTTTTTAACCACTTTAATCGTTTTTCCCCTCAGGATTGCCACCGTGCATTCCTTTCCGTCCATCACTACGAGCCCGTACGTGCCTGCAACGTCGAGCAATTCCTCGAGCGGCTCTAGCACGAAGCGGGATTCGCAGCGGTAGAATTGCACTGGCACGGGCATGGGCGGGACTATGGAATACAATTCAATGTCCACCTTGCCTTCAGATTCTGAAACGTTTCCTGCAAAGACTGCCATGCCGTTTTCGGGCGGCTTGTTCGCGCCCTTCAAAAAGTGCATTATTTTTTCGAGCGCCGATTGCACGTTTTTTTTCGTGGTCGCGCTCTTGATGTTCGACGCCTGGCCGTACTCTTCCTTGAGCTTTCCCACGATTTCTGAAATGTTGTACCCGGGGGTAATGTAAACGCTGATCAACTCCGTGCCACGTCCTTGGAACTTTTTCAGCGCTTCCAATTGCTTTCGAAATTCGTACAATGCTTTCGAGTCTGAAGACATTTCCCAAAACCTTTTCGCATCGGTTATATTCTTTTGTGATGAAAGCACTTTTATGGCTTCTACTTTCGGGGAAATCCTCTCCTCACCCATCTTGAAGAATACCGTGTCGCATATTTTTGGCAAGAAGCCTTCCATTGTCGTTATAGAGCGGCCAGGCTGCTTCATACTTTCTCTTTCTAACGAACCTGAAGAAGAGGTTACGAGAATAATCGTTTTGAAGCCTTATGGCTTTACTGCAAATAGCACCGGTGAATTAAGCAGCCATCCTGAAACAAGGGATGCCACGATTGAGATCAAGGGCATTGCACGGAGAGTAAATAACGGCTATGCCCTTGCAAAGAATTGCCTTGAGTTTGTTTATTATTCCGGCAAAACCGCCGAAACATTGGAGTTTTTTCCTTATGC
>DATDSY010000017.1:0-4402 GCA_035291125.1 Candidatus Norongarragalinales archaeon | reverse complement strand
ACCGGTGGATAGAGGAAAACATTCCTGCGGAGTACGAGTCGGACGCGGAAATCGCCAAGGCTTACGACTGGTTTTCGCGCTCCGACGTTTTAATAGGCAGGATTTCGAAAAGGCAGGATTGGGGGATGCTCAAGTTCGTGAGGGCGTTGGCGATGGGAGGCGTGGCGTCGGCGAAAAAAGCGCCTTACCGGAAATTCTCGCGCTACAAATTCCCCTCGATAGTTCGGATGCTGGGGAGCAGCAAGGGCGAAAGGGGGATGATTAAAGCCGTTTCCTTGAAAGCTGCCGCAAAAATGCACTGCCCTTCGCGAGTGGCGTTCGCTTCCCTTTTGCTGCTGCCTTCCTCGACGATGGATTCATTTTCCTTCAGCGACGAGGAAAATGCGTTTTTGAAGGAATACCGAAAAGAACGGGCGTAAGGAAAAAGAGATGACGGAGAGAAAGTCACTTTCCGTTTTCTTCCGGCTTTTGCATGAATTTCACTGCAACGACTAATGCAAAAGCCAGGAGCAAAACCCAAAAGTAGTTTTTCTGCAAGTCTCCCACGCTTTTCGCGAAAAACTCGTTGACTTCATCGCTCAAGCTTTTCTCGCGCGTGAATTCCACGTCCCACTTTCCGTGGATGGGTCCGGTCCACGTTATCACGTTCTTTTCCCTCAGCACCCCTGGGTCTGGAGAAACGGTTATTTCCTGCGAATCGCGCGGCACTTCAAGCGTGAAGCTCATGCTGTTTCCCAGGCTGATTTCGCCTTTCGACGAAATAAGCGCTATCAAAGGCGTGTTGAGCGTGTATTTCGTGGCGCGAGAGGAAAACTGCTGCATTTGCATTATTTCCTCGGCATCGTACTCTAGCGTTACGCTCGCCGCATTAGGGTGGGTTTCGAATTCGTGCTTCGCCACTATGCGTAGGTTTGAGACTTTGCCGGAAAAATGGTAGCCTATGCTTTTGGAAAACCTCTTCCAATCCAAAAGCGTGGTCTGTCCCAGGCGCAGGTAGTAGTCGAAAGCCTCTTTCTCGAGGTCGTTTTCGAGGAAGAACACGGTTTTTTCGGTGATGCGCGCGTTCCCGTTTTCCAGGGCCTTCGCGTAGATGGAGAACGTTTGGTCCACGTATGCGAAAGCATAGGGAGACAGCAACGCCAAAAACGCCGCAGCCATCAAAAGCTTCATGAAAGACTTTAACCGCAATGGAATTAAAAGACCTTTTTCTAATGGGTTATAAAGAACGCAAGGATGAAGGCATTCGTCTCTTTTCCAGCAGCACTGCTTTTCGTGCTAGTCATTACAGTGCTTGCCTTGACGCTCGCGAACGCTTCGACTTCTTCCCTAGAGTCGTCCGGAGAACTAGTTTCCCTCGAGCGCAAGCACTACGCGGACGCGGAAGTGAAGAAAGTCTTCTCGCAAGTATTCGAGCTGAGCGCAGGCTCTGACGAACGGCAGTCTAGCGAAGCAATTGCAGAAAATCTCGCGAGGCTGGATGCAATAGCGAAAGAGCGGTTCGGGCAAGAGGGGGTGGGCGTGGAGCTGTGGTTCGGCGAATTCGATTCTTTTGAAGAGCAAAGGGTTTTGCAGGAAACACTATCGCGAAAAAAGCCCGCTCGTTGCGCGCACTGCTATTCTTTTGCAGAGTTCACGGTGGATTGGGACGGCAAGCCCGTGCGAAAGTCGATAGAACTGGTTTTCGGCCGGAAGATTTCGAAACTCGGGCTGGCGCATACGCCCTCTTCGGCAGAGTGGGTTGGAAAAAACGTCGCTTTCGGAGCGACGTTTTATTCTCAGGGAATGGCGTGGGTTTCGGCAATGCGGGAGGGGTTCGGTTGAACGGCTGCAGCGGCAGGGCATGCGCCCGCAAGAGCCAGTTTTCAACAGAGTTTCTGGTTTTGCTGGCTGCACTGCTGGCGTTCTTCGCGCTGTTCGCGGGCGTCGCGAGCGGAGCACTTGAAAAAAGCGTTTTGCTTTCCAAAGAAACCGCTGCCGGGCAAGAGCTTGCCGGAGCCTGCGCTTACATCCGCCTTTTCTCGCTCGACGGCTTGCACGCCGTTTCCGGCAAGGCTTTCCAGGGCTTTTCCTCGGACGGGAAACGGCTGGTTTTCGGAAACCATTCGTTAGAGTGCGATGCGAGCTTTCGCTTCGAGGGCGGGGTTTTGAAGGTCAAGGCGATGGCGTTGGAGGTGCGGTGATTTGAGTTTCTCTTGGGATTTTGTTGCAGCAGTAGCGCTGTTCTTGGCGTTATGCTCTTCCTTCCTTGCAGTTTTCACCGTTGCTTCAACCGCATTGCGCGGGGGGCTGGAGCAAGCGGAAGAACAGCGCGCTTCGCTCTTGCAGGCGGACTTGCTTTTGAAAACCTGCTTTCCGGAGGGAGTGGCGTATTGCGAAAGCGATTTTCTTTACTCGCACGTGGTTCATGCTTACGCAAACTTGTCTTTCGAAAGCGGCTTTTGCGCCAAGAGGGTGGTTTTGCAGAACGACGCGTTGGAGGTGCTTGGCTCGTGCGCGTAAAGTCTTTCGCTTCCTTCGAGGTTTTGCTGTCGCTGTTGTTTGCAGTGGCAATGTTTTCCCTTCTTTTGCCTTACTTTTCCGTGCGCCCTTCGTACTCCCGCTTGCACGCGTTCCAGCTTGCACAGGATTTCGCGGAAGTTTCCCTAGCGAGCCAGCGGCTGCGCGGGGAAATAATCGCTTTCAAAAACGGAGAGGCTGGCGCGCAAGAACGGCTGGCCGGAGAGTACTCGCGGGTCTTGCAAGAGCTGGGGGATTATTGCGTTGAAGCGAGGGTTGCGGAAAAAGTTTTGAAAGCCAATTGCGGAAAGGCGTTTTCACAGCGGGTTTCTGCAAGGCGATTGGCGTTCGACGGCACGGATTTCTTCGAAATCGAGTTTTCGCTTTACTTTTCCTGACTGCTCGCGGGCATGATTCCGATTTCGATTGTGCCTTGGTTTGAAACACTCACTTCGTGCCTTCCCCTGCCGAAAACTTCATTTGAAACAATGGCGTCAAAAGAGGTTTTTTCCGCCAGCGTTTTGTTTTTCCCGCCGTTTTCGTAGTGCATGCGAAACTCGCGCGTTTGGGAATAGAAAGAAAAGCGCGTTTGGACCGCAAGAAAGACTTCTGTCGTGAGCAAGGCGTTCCTTCCGAGCGTATTCGCGTACTGCGCTTGCGACACTATTTCGTTGAATGCGATTTCCTGCGCTTGCTCCGTGATTTTTTCGCCAGCCTTTTCCTGCGCTTGCGCGTAGACCGGCAAGAGAGCAAGCAGGAACGACGCGGATGCGGCGAGAACGAGCATGAATTCTAGCGAAAGCTGGCTTTTTTGCTTTATTCGATTTTGCAATTTTGCTTTTCACTTTATGTCGGCGATTCGGTCGAAAGCCTTGTCAGTCGCGTTGCCCAGAACCTTCTTTCCTTTTTCGGCGGTGTTTTGCAGTTGCGTTATGAGCACGAGCGCGACTGCAACCAACGCAGCTATCACGATCAAAAGTTCTGCGGAGACTTGCGCCTCGTCGTCCATTCCGAGAAGCCCTTGCTTTTGCTTGAAGAGTTTGCGCATTGAATTGCAAAGTGCGAAGGGCGTTAAATGAGTTCGGTTGATTTTTTGTAAACCGCGCGTTTATTTTTTTTGCTAAAAGTTGGCTGCAAAAGGGTTGGCGAGGAGTACGACGACAAGCGCTGCGAGGGTTATGCCCCACGCGGCTTTGTTCCAGGCGAAGACTTTGCTTCCGTCGAGCGGGAATATTGGAATGAGGTTGAACGCGCCGAGAAATGCGTTGACGGAAACGCCGACTGCGGCGAGCGTCTGCATTTCGGGGAAAGAAAGCCCTATTGCCAGGAAAGCGAGCGCGAGGAAGAGGTTTACGAGCGGGCCTGCCAAAGAAATTTTTCCGTTCTGTTCGGTGTTCACGCGCTTTCCGAAGATATACACCGCACCGGGAGCGGCGAAAATGAATCCTCCGTCGGTAACGAACGCGATGAACAGCGCCGCGAACAATCCCGTAGTCCAAGCGCGGTATTCCGCCTGCGCACCGTATTTTATGGCTACGTACTTGTGCCCCAGTTCGTGCAGCACGAAGCCTGCTCCGAGAGTGAGCAGGATCAGCGAGAAGCGGTCGAAGGAAAACGAGCCGACCGGGAAAAGCGTGAACGCCAATGCGATGGTTATTACTGAAATGGCGATGTGGACGGCCTCGATTTTGCCGATGGAAAAGTTTCTGGACTCCATTTTTATGGCCTCAGAATTCGATTCTTTCGGTTTCGACGAGCTTGATTGTGGAGGGGGTGAATACTCCCGCATATCCTAAAACGATGCCCTCTCCTTCCAGGCCGTTGGGAAGGCTGACTTTAATCCTGCTTCCGACCTTCCCTTCCTCCAGCGCTGTCGCGGGAACGGTGTCGTTCAAAAGCAGGTTTT
>DATDSY010000016.1:0-7085 GCA_035291125.1 Candidatus Norongarragalinales archaeon | reverse complement strand
CCAGGAAACCTGGCGGCTATTTCTTTAGAAATCTTCAGCATATTCTTCCGCTCTTCAGACGCATCATTTCACCGTATTTTATTTCCTTCAGGCAAGTCCCTGTCCAAAACGAGTATGCTCAATTCCTTGTCTTCAGGCGTGCTCGCCGCGAGGAGCATTCCGTTGCTTTCAATGCCCCGCAGTTTTTTCGGCTCGAGGTTGGCGACAACCGCGATTTTCTTTCCCACGAGCTCTTCGGGAGTATAGTATTGTGCTATTCCAGCTGCGATGGTGCGTTCTCCGAACTCTCCCAAAGAAATAGTAAGCTTCAAAAGCTTGTCCGCGCCTTCCACCTTTTCCGCATTCAATATTTTCGCCACGCGCAAGTCGAGCTTAGCAAAGTCGGCGTACGCGACCGTTGGCTTGAGCATCGGCTTGCTTTCCGCGTTTTCAGTATTTTCCATGCGACCTTTCACCTTTTGCCTTTAAACTGCTTATTTTTTATTCGCAGCATTTTTTATCTAGCTTATGGCAGGAAGGTTTTTCAACTCGGTAAAGTTTGCGTTCGACTGGCGCAAGCGCAATTTCTCCAGGCTCTACGCTTATTTGGTTTTGCTTGCGCTAGCCTGGTTTTTTGCGGAAGACTTTCTCAAGACGAGGCTCGACTGGACTGCTTTGATGGAAAACCCGTTTCCTGCAGCGTACTACGCATTTGTAATCGCGCTGGCGCTGACGATCTTGTTTTCGTTCTTCAGCGCATTGGTGGAGTTGCTCGTGGCGTCGCTCGCGTTGAAGAGTTCTAGGCTGAAAGCGCGCAAGCTTGGGGACTGGGATTTCGTCGCGTACTTTTTCCTTGATTTCGTGGTTCTGATAGCTTCCATGTCGAGCGTCTTCAACCCGCGGGGTTTGCTTTTGCTTGCACTTCTGGTTTTGGCGGCGTTGGGGGCAGTTGCAACCGCGTCTCCGGTTTTCTGGGCGATCGCGGGAATCCTTCTCGCTGCGTACGTTCTCGTATTTTTCTACAATCTGCTTCGCCTGAGCCAAACCGTTTTCTCGTTCGCTTCGGCCGAGCGGGATTTCGTGAGGGCGATGCGTGCTTCGCTTGACTCGACTTTAGGCAACGTGCTGTGGCTTTTTCTTTACAGCCTCGCGGTTTTCGCCTGCGTTGCCGTAGCATTGTTTTTGGCCATGGGCATTCCGGTTGCAATAGTTGCCTACTTTTCGAGCGGCTTCAACACGCTGCCCGTAAGGTTAGTTTCAATAGTGTTGAGCCCGATAGTGGTATTTTCCTTCATGTTCGCCGGCGCGTCAGTATACTCGCTTTTGCTGAAGCGCAGGAAGAAAAAGGCCGAGTGGGCGTTCTGAATTTTTCAATCGGCAATCTTGAATTTGTAGCCGTACGCGATGATGCCTTCCTCGCCTTCGGCGAAAATCTTCCTGAAAACTACACTTACTTTCGCTCCTATCCTGATTTTATCAGGCTGGGCGTCGACTATGTGCCCCAGGACTTTCACCCCGTTCGCTAATTCTATGATGGCGAGCGAGTAGGGCGTTTCGTTTTCGAATCCCTTTGCTCCGGAGTGCACTTCGGTGAACGAGAAAACCTTTCCTTCTCCGGGCATTTTTTTCTCTACCAAGTTTCCTTTGCGCCTGCAGTTCGGGCAAATCAACCTTTGGGGGAAGAATTCCTGCTTGCAGTTTTCGCATATGCTTCCGATTAGGTTGTAGCGCTCGGGAATTTCCCTCCAAACCAAAGGCAAAGCATCTCTCATGTGAAAATCACGCTCTCTTGAAAATGTGGACTGTCGCAGTAGCCCCGCTGCCGCCGACGTTGTGCGTCAGCGCGTACTCGACGTTTTTTACCTGCCGTTCTTCGGCTTCTCCTCGCAACTGCCATACCGCTTCAACCACTTGTTTTACTCCCGTAGCGCCTACTGGATGGCCGCATGCCTTTAGCCCTCCGGAGCTGTTTATGCTTATTGCGCTGTTGAGTTTGGTTTCACCGGCTTCAATGGCTTTTCCTGCTTGCCCCTTGCCAAAAAACCCGAGGTCTTCGATGGCCATTATTTCGGCGATAGTAAAGCAGTCGTGAACTTCTGCGGTTTGAATGTCTTTTGGCTTGAGCTTCGCCTGTTCGAACGCTTGCTTTGCAGCGACTTTAGTGGCGTTTAGTTCGGTCAGGCTCTTGCGCTCGGCGAGTGCTAGAGTGTCGCTCGCCTGTGCGCTAGCGATTATTTCAATGGGTTTTTCGCAGATTTTCTTGGCTTTAGACGTTTCGCACAATATGGCGACGGCCGCTCCGTCGCTTATAGGCGAGCAGTCGAAAAGCTTCAAGGGGGATGAAATGATTGGAGAATTCATTGCCGTTTCAAGCGTAATCTTGTTTTGGTATTGCGCGTACGGGTTTTTCGACCCGTTCTCGTGGTTTTTTACGGCGCACAACGCCATCTGCTCTTCGGTAGTGCCGTATTCCTTCATGTGCCGCCTGGCCATCAGCGCGTAGAGCGCAGGAAACGTTGCTCCTTGGAACAACTCCCACTCTTGGTCGCCCGCGCCTCCCAAAGCCGTTGCCGCGTCTTCCACACTGACTTCGGTCATTTTTTCAGCTCCGCCGACTGCAACCATGTCGTACATTCCGCTTGCGACCGCCATGATTCCGCTTCTGAACGCCACGCTTCCTGACGCGCATGCGGCTTCCAGCCGCGTAGAAGCGATGGGGTTCAACCCGAGCTGGTCGACAATCAGCGCTCCGATATGCTCTTGCCCTAGAAATCGTCCTGACGCCATGCAGCCGCCGAATATCGCTTGAATGCCTTTGCCGTCGATTTTCGCGTCTTTCAAAGCCGCGATTCCTGCTTCAGCCACCAACTGCCTGAAGCTGGCGTCCCAACGCTCTCCGAACCGCGACATTCCAACTCCGATTACCGAAACAGAACGCATTTTTTTCAACTCATTCCAAGTCTTTTATCTTCTTCCTGAATTTAGCGTAAGTGGCGTAATCCAAATACTGTTTTTCCTCGATCATCTTGCGGATGGGCATATGCGCCCTCTTTCCTTCTATGTGCTTCGTGACCGTAATGTCGAAAGCGTCGCTTCCCGCCCCGCTTCCGTACGAGCAAAGGAAAATCCTGTCGCCTTCCTTAGCAACATCCAATACGGCCGCGAGCCCTATCAAGCTAGCGCCGCTGTAAGTGTTGCCTATGACTGGCGTGAGCAAGCCGGTTTCGATTTGTTTTTTGTCGAACCCCAAGTCCATTCCTACTTTCACGGGGAATTTTCCGTTCGGCTGGTGGAAGACCGCGTGCGTGTAGTCTTTCGCACTGGCGCCTATTTTTTCCATAAGCATTTTTGAGGCGGCCATCACGTGCTTGAAGTACGCCGGCTCGCCGGTAAAGCGTCCCGCGTGCGTTGGGAATTCTGCGTGCTGCCTTCTCCAAAAATCCGGAGTGTCCGTAGTGTAAGAAAGAGTGTGGTTGATGAGTGCGATGGGCTTGTCTTCGCCGATGAGCATCGCGGCGCCTCCGCTTGCGGCTGTGAATTCAAGGATGTCGTTGGGCCTTCCCTGTGCGGTGTCAGTTCCGACAGCAAGCCCTACTTTGATCATTCCGCTTGCCGCCATTCCGACGCACGCTTGCATTCCGGCGGTTCCAGCCTTGCAGGCAAATTCAAAGTCGGCTGCAGTCAAGTTGCCTCCGCATCCGCACGCTTCGGCGACGATTGTCGCAGTAGGTTTTACCGCGTAGGGTTTTGATTCAGAGCCGATGTAAACCGCGCCGATGTCGTGAGGGTTGATTTTGGCGCTTTCGATTGCGCTTCGCGAAGCTTGCACTGCAATTGTCGCGGAGTCTTCGTCCCACGCGGCGACTGCTTTTTCAGAAACGCCCAAGCCAGCGCCGGTGCGCTTTCCGTCTTTGTTCCACACTTTGCCGATTTCCTCGGCAGTAATGCGATAGCGCGGGACGTAAGCGCCGTACCCGACAATTCCGACTTTCCCGTTAACCATTTCAATTCACAAACACGACTAATGGGGTTGTTTTTCGCCTAGAAAAGAGAATACTGCCCCCAGCGCTTAAAAAACGCATCGCACTTCGACAACCGTCAAAGTCGCTTTTTTTCAGTCATCCGCGCTTTCTGGCTCGAATATCTTGAACGCCTTAAACTTTCGGTAAAGCGGGTCGGTTACGGGCTCGGCGTGCAAAGCGTATTTTTTCCTGAACGGCCAGTATTTTGCAGGAATATTGATTTTCGCAGGCCCATACTGATGGTCGTACTCCTTCTCGTGCAACATCCAGAGAGTCAATCCGTTTTCCTTGCAGTAAAGCTTAGCGCTTTCAATCAATGCTTCCTGCCAGCGCAGATATTGGTCGCGCGTGTCTTTGTCAACGGGCTCATCGCCTTCATGAAAGTTGGCGCTGCCCTGCAGCTGCACTATCACTGCATTTTTTTCATCGTGCTCCAACGCCAAATGCCCTACTGAACCCAGTACGCTCTGCTTACATTTGTCGGCTTTTTCGTACTTCGTGATGTGTTCTAGTTTCGGTATGAAATCAAAAACCCGCCGTTCGAACCTGCCCGAAAAAACATCAGGCAAATGTGTCGGATCTCCCTTGAACATTGAAACGAAAATGTGCGGCAAGCTGTTAGCACCGAGCGCGCGCAGTATCCTGCTGGCGCGAGTTTTCAGCGTCCCTCTTTGTTCGTAGCTTGTCGCAAAAGGTTCCAGTTTCACGGCAGCTTCGGTTTGATAGTATGCATTAGTCCGCGTGTTGAGTATTTCAAAAACATCCAACGGCATTTTCAACATACGTTTATTCGGCTTTCCTTGTTTAAAATATCGTCAAACGCCAAACGAACGATGGTTTTTATTATTCCGCGAATCTGCTTCTACCATGGCTTCATCTTCAATCGAAGGTTTCTACAAGAAAAGCCTTGACGAAAGGCTTAGAGCAATCAAGGAATTCGCAGGTTTGTCCAGCGGAGAAATTGCCCTGCTCGAGAAATGCGGGGCGCTGGATTTCGAAACCGCCAACCGCATGATCGAAAACGTTTACTCCACGCACGCGCTGCCTTTGGGCGTTGCCACGAACTTCAAAATCAACGGCCGCGATTTTCTCATTCCCTTCGCAATAGAAGAGCCAAGCGTGGTCGCTGCAGCATCCAACGCAGCCAAGCTGTGCAGCGATTCTGGAGGGTTTACCGCCGACGCGGATAAGTCGATAATGTTCGGGCAAGTGCAGCTTGTAGGAATAACCGATTTTGATTCTGCAGTGAAAAAAATCGGCAGTGCAAAGAAAGAGCTGCTAAGTTTCGCCAAAACGAAAGATTCGCTGCTCATAAAGCTGGGCGGCGGGCCGGTAGACCTCTATTCCAAGGCGATTGAAACGCCCCGTGGGAAAATGCTTATTGTTTATTTGGAAGTCAACGTTCTCGACGCGATGGGCGCGAACGCCGTGAACACGATGTGCGAAGCTCTTGCTCCGAAGCTTGAAGAGCTTTCGGGCGGAAAAGCGAGGCTGCGCATAATCAGCAACCTTGCGACAAAACGCTTGGCCCGCTCGAAAACAGTTTGGACGAAGAACGCGCTTGAGGCAAGCGTAGGCGGAAAAATCAAGGGAGAGGAAATCGTCGAGGGGGTTCTCGACGCCTGGGCTTTCGCTTGCGGCGATCCTTACCGTGCTGCGACGCACAACAAGGGAATAATGAACGGGATTGACGCGTGTGCAATAGCCTGCGGGCAAGACTGGCGGGCGCTAGAAGCGGGAGCGCACGCTTACGCTTCAATCACAGGAAAATACTTGCCTTTAACGAAATACTCGAAAGACAAAAACGGCGATTTGGTTGGGGAAATAGAATTGCCCATCGCTGTAGGCATAATCGGCGGCGCGACGAAAACCCACCCGCTGGCGCAAATCGCGCTTAAAATCATGGGAATAAAGAATGCGGGAGAGCTTGCTTGCGTGCTTGCGAGCGTGGGGCTGGCGCAAAACTTTGCGGCGCTTCGCGCGCTTTCGACCGAAGGAATCCAAAGGGGGCACATGACGCTTCACGCAAAGAACGTCGCCGTGATGGCGGGAGCGAAAGGCGCTCTCATTGATGAAGTTGCGGCGCAAATGGTTTCCGAAAAAAACGTTTCCACCGCAAGGGCCGAAGAGATTGTAAAGCAATCAAAGCGATGAAATGGACGACAAGCTCTCTTCTTTTATTGAAGCGCATGGCGTTGATGCCGCGTTAATCGCGAAGCCAAGCACCCAGCAGACGCTCAAGGCGCACGAGGCGCTGGTTGCGTTAGGCTATAACGTCGACGCAAGTCAGATGATCAAGGCTTTGGTTTGCGTTCCGGTGATTGCAGAGCATTTTGCAGAAGAAAACGCAGTTCTTGCGCTAATTGCCGGGACGGACAAGCTCGACTTGGCCGCTTTGTCGAAAGTTTTGGGGTGCGAGCGCGTTATAATCGCGGACCAAGCGACTGCAGAACGGTTGAGCGGTTATCCGCGGGGCGGAACTCCTCCGATTGTCCACGACCATCCGCTGAAGGTGATAGTCGACGACGCGCTTTACTCGAAACCCGTGCTTTACGGCGGAGGAGGTTCTACCGAAATGGTTATGAAAATCACTCCGTCGGAAATAAAGCGCGTCACTGAAGAGATAGAAAAAGCAAAATTCGCGGTTGCGAGAATACGCTTATAGTTCGACAAGTTTGAACCGAGGCGTGTCTTTCAGCGGTTCTTCCAGCCAGACTTCCAAGTCCCTGGCGAAGACCAGGCTGGGGTTAGCGACTTCCTGGTAAATGACGCACGAGCGGTCGGTAGGCTCCCAAACACCAATCCTGAGCACTTTCACTAAATGCTTCGAGTTCTTGTAGTGCGAGTATACCCCGCCTACTCTTACCAGCGTTTTAGCAGCCTTCAATTCTCGTTCGATTTCCTCAGAACTTTTATGCGCCATAATGCACCACGCCTTTTACTCCAGCCGTGGCCCTTGCGTCGCGAATTTTGCTGGAGAAACCTTGAGTTTCTTGCTTTCCAGCGCTTGCTTGATTTGCGGAACGTCTTTCTCCCACGCCAGCGCGATTACCCCGCCTCCGGGTCCGCACGCGCCCGTTCCCT
>DATDSY010000015.1:0-2818 GCA_035291125.1 Candidatus Norongarragalinales archaeon | reverse complement strand
CGACGCAATCGTTTTCGCAATGGCCAACCCCACGCCCGAAATAATGCCTGGAGATGCGATAGCGGCAGGCGCGAGATTCGTGGCGACTGGAAGAAGCGATTTTCCCAATCAAGTGAACAATGCGCTCGCGTTTCCCGGAGTTTTCCGCGGAGCGCTGGACGCAAAAGCAAAAAAGATAACGAACGGAATGAAAGCAGCTGCTTCCGCAGCGTTGGCTTCATGCATCAAACACCCGTCGGAAGAAAAAATCATTCCCGCAGTGCTTGACCGGACGGTGGTTTCAGTCGTGTCCCAAGCAGTCAAGCATGCGGCTACAGCTTGAATTTTGCCAGAAGAATTAAGCTACGCCTTTTTGCCCTAATGCGCTTCCTGCAGTTTTATTACAGGAATTTCTTCGCCTTGAGCCTGGCGTCTGCGGTCAAATCGAAAGTGTTGCCATTGTTCGCCGACCTGAAGGGCTTAAGCAAGCCGTCGTCCAGCATTTGGCTGAAGACGCTCGCCTCGCGCGACTCGAAATTCCTCTGGACTTCCAAGCCTGTTTCCACGCTCGCGCCACGCACGAAATAGCTTCCGTCGATGTGCGAATCAAAACGCATTTCCTTCGTCTCCACCAAGTGCTTCAAAACCGCGAGGAAATCGTTGCCGTAAACGTTTTGAAAGCTCTCAAACTCGTTGGACGGTTCAATAGACTCTTTCTTTACCATTATATACTATGGTTGAACTGGGCTATATGGGTTTGGTTTGGGCAAACCGCGAGCAAAACCTTTTTTTACGCAAGCATTATTATTGCCGGCGGCAGTAAAAGCTTTTTCTTTATAGAGAAAAAAAGTGATTTGCAATGGCTTTGAACTTCAAGCTCCACTCGCGCGAAACGATTTCAGTTTCCGGAAGAACGTTCGTCGTTTCCATCGAAGAATCTGGCGGATTATACCGCGCCGTGGCGAAAGTCCGCTGGAAAAACACGGGCATGGACGGCTTTCCGCTGGCAACGAACGCCTTCAAAGACGCGCATGGAGCGGTAAAGCAAATCACTGCAGAATTAGAGCGTTTGCTCCGAGGCGGGGAAATACTATCCCCGGCGTATTAACGGCCTTAATAAAAAAGTTGAAAGCGGGATACAGTTACGTTTTTATTCCAAACGCGAGTGACCGTTTCATGCGCCTGGCGATTCTCTTTCTTTTACCCGCTTTGCTGCTTGCAGGCTGTTTGGGCGATGGAACTCAAAACGCTCCCGACACTGGAAACGCTCAAAACGACGGCAGCCAAAACAGCCCGAGCTCCGACGGTCCGGGTTATTCCGCTTCGCCCACGTCCGAAGCCGGTTCGGATGAAGACAATCCGGTGAGGGGCGCTTGGCTTGTTGCGGTGCGCGACATGGCGGTTTTCAACGGCAAACTTTACATTCTCGGCTCTTACAGCAGCGGTGCAGCCGCGGTTTACGAGTACGTCGACGACAAGACCATGCCCAAAAAAATTCTCACGCTCGGCTACGGGGAAGAAAACACTTTCAGCCAGCAAGACCCGCGCTTCAAAAACAAGCTGCTCGAACTCAACAGCCTCGCAGTTCATGAAAACAAGCTTTACGCTGCAGGAATCGCAGGATTGTTCAGAATGAAGGAAAACGGCGGGTGGGAGTACTTGAATTACCCCGTGAGCGGCGGGGTGGGAGACGTTGCGATATTGAGGCTCAAAGCCTTTGACGACGGGCTGTACGCCGGCGCTGCCTACTACTTCAGCACTGCCGGAAGTGAAAACGCAATTCAGACGAGGCGTGTGCTCAAGTTCACTGGCAGCGGGTGGCAGGAATTGCCTGGAGCAAGCGGGACGGGCATAGGATTGGGCATTCACGATTTGGAGAAAGTCGGCGGAACGCTTTACGTCGCTGCAGAAAGCTATGCAGTATACCGTTACGTCACCCAAGGGGAAGGCGCTCCTTACTTTGAAGACCTTACGAGCGACGTGCAGGGAGCCGAGAATTATGCAAAACTCGAGCGTTTCATCCGCCTTGGCACAGACGGCACGTCATTGTACGCTTGCGGCGAGGGAGCCAAAGTTTACAAATACTCCGAGCCAACATGGGTGTTGCTCAAGGAAGTTGCCGACGACTGCAAGTTCTTCAAGCAAGCCGACGGGGTGTTGTATTTCGGGGTTGGCGGCCCTTGGGAAAACCCTGCGCTAGACAATATGGGATTGTTCAAGATTGGCGCAAGCGGCGTGGAGCAAGTTGCCGCGCCTTTGAACGAAAAGCAAGCCAGTTCTCTGGCAGTGCACGCCGTAGCCAAATACAACGGGCAGTTGATCGCAGGCACCGTTTGGTCGGACCGCGGCGGCGCGCTTTACAAGGTTGAAAACGGCAAGCTCGATAGAATCGTATTCAACAACTAGCTTTTTGCTCAGTCTGGCGCCTTCTTTTTTATTCCAGGGCTGCTTAACGGATTCATGGGCGTACGCTGGGCTAAACTCGCGGCCTGCTTTGCAGTTTGCTTTGCGGCAGCAGCAGCCGGTTCCCTTTACATTACTCCGGCAATGGAAAGCGGGTGGTACGACGCGCTGGCTAAGCCTTCGTTCACGCCTCCAAACTGGGTTTTCGCGCCAGCGTGGATTTTGCTTTACGCGCTGATGGCAATGTCGCTCTACTTGATTTCCGAGGTGCAAAGCGAAGAAAAGACTGTTGCTTATGCGGCTTTCCTGGCGCAGCTTGCTTTGAACGTCGCGTGGAGCATGGTTTTCTTCGGCATCCACAATCCGGACTTCGCCTTAATTATAATAATAGCGCTTGAAGCCACGCTTTTGGCTGCAATCGCCTTTTCCCGAAAAG
>DATDSY010000014.1:0-17856 GCA_035291125.1 Candidatus Norongarragalinales archaeon | reverse complement strand
ATCCGCGCAATCGCGCCGGCAACGCCGTCCGGCCAGCCTACCGCAACGCCTTCAACTTCCCCAAGCCCAACTGCCACTGCACAACCGACTCAAACGCCGCAAGGTTACGAAGGATTTCCATACCCGTCGCAAGAACTTTCTACGAGCGAATTCACCAAAGAACCCGCCGGCTCTAAAACTAGCACAACGCCCACGTACGAAGTGACCGTAACCCTAAACACGAACGACTTCGTTGAGCAGAAGCCCACAGTGGTGGCTGCATACCAAGCCGACGCTGCTGCAAGGGCGACTTCGCTTGCTGCGGTGCTTGCGTATTTGCTTGACGAGAGCTTGAAGCTCGAAGGATGCACGCTCACTTCGGTAACTGCAACAGACATAACTGCAATTCCCGACACTTGCACTTTAGCCAAGCAAACGCCGCCGCCAGTGCCTAGCGTGAGTCCTTCTCCATCAGCCTCGCCCGCCCCGGCGAAGAAAGTTTGGGTCGTGCAAGAGAACGGCGACAGCAGTTACAAGCTCATCACCGTAACCGAAAGCGGGGATAAGGCGAACGTCGTGTTTCTCAACGACTTCAAAACCCGCTCGGACTTGGACCCCGCGAACGAAAGGCAATGGATTTTCATCCACGGAGTTTACTCGAACGAGCCAGAAGCGCTTTTCACCCCGTCGTGCAAAACCGACACGGTCTACTCGACGGTTTTGAAGGGAGACAAAGTTAGGTTCAGCAACCAGCCGAACGAACAACCAATAACGGGCGTCATAAACGCGCCGTATTCGTTCGGCCTCACGAGCGGAAACAGGTATTTCATCAAAGCGTACTACGCTTTCACTAAATCCGCGCCCACACAACGTTACAACTGCTATTCAATCTACGAAGCCGAAGAAGGCACTTCCGGCTCAATAACGCAGCCCAACGTGCCTTCGCAACCGTCGCAAAACTTGCAGTCGCCTCAGCAAACCCAACCGCCGGCGCCCAAAGTTACGCCTCCGTTCAAATCCAAGCCAAAGTCTACTTGCACCCAAGCGCGCGCAGGCTACACCTGCAACAACAAAATAAACTGCGATACCAGCAAGCAAATACTAAAGGGCTATTGTCCAGGCGATAACAACATAGTCTGCTGCAAAAAGAAAGCCGCATGCAGTACGCTCACAAGGCTTGCTTGCCAAACGCGTTCTGACTGCAAGGTTGTCGACGGTCAATTCACCGAAAAGGAATATTGCGACGGTCTTAAGCCTGAAACAAGAAAAACATGTTTGGGAAGAGTGTTTGACAAATGCAAGCAGGCTGACGGATGCGGTTGGACCACGGTACAATCCAACTACAAGTGTGTTTCCAGGTGAACGGGCAGAATAGTGTGATTTCTGTGAATAGCTTGAAATTTTTTGGAATTGCAATCGTCGTCTTTTCGTTAGTGCTCGCGGGTTGCTTGACCAACACGACTGCGAAACCAACGCCCTCGCCCAGCGAAACGCCGCAGCCTACGCTCGAAATCCAATCGCAAGCGCCGTCCGAACTCGCGGGCTTCGTTGAAACCGCCGAAGAATTCGACAGCCTCAAAGCGCAAGACGGGTTGACGCCGCAAGACTTGCTCCTGCTCGACGCAAACCAAGAATACATCTTGTACTTGGATTCAGTCAGCGAAACTTCCGAAAGCGAGCTTGACTGCGGCAACGCCGACGCACACCAAAATTCCCTCGACCAGCTTCAAGCTTCAATCGACAAAGGAATCGAAGCCCTCGCACTTATGCAAGACGAAAGCCAAGCGCAATACTGGAGCGCGTATTTTGATTCAATGCAAGGACAAAAAGACGCTTTCGAATCCGACTTGTACGAACTCTGCACTGCCGAAAACACTTCCGCCTGAACGACCCCTTTGCTAAACACTTTTTCGCTCAACACGCGGCGGGTTTGAAAAACATATAAAAGCGCTTTTCACCTCTATTTCTTCATGCTCGAAGGGCTTAAGGAATGGTGGGAAAACTTTTCCTACTCTCTCGAAGAAAAAGGCATTCCGGCGTGGGTCATCCCGCTCGCACTGCTCGTGCTTTTGGCAGTAGGCTATTTGTATTTGTTCCCCTCGCAGCAAACCGGAAGCGTGAGCGTCAGCGTGCTTTCACCCGCCAACGACCCGATTTCAGGCGCGAGCGTAACCCTTGAAAGCGAGGGCTACAGCAGAACGCAAACTACGAACGCGGCAGGCACTGCGTTATTCGAAAAAATCCCGCCAGGCAATTACGACGGGACCGTATCGTCGCCGCAATTCGTTTTTCCCGACGCCGGAAGCTTTGCCGCAAGCGTCTCTGCAGGGGAAACGGCGCAGCAAGCGGTCTACTCCCAGCCGTCGCAATCGAAGAAAGTCTCTCTCAGCGCCAGCGTGGACGGCCCTGAAGCCGCGAGAATCCAGCTTTACGACGAGGACGGAAATCTTGTTGACGAGAGGCTCGGAAAAACCGCGAGCTTCATCGTCGACCCTAACGCCAAATACACGCTCAAGGCTGAAGCCGACGGGTTTACAGGAGACAGCTTGGACGTGAGCGTAGGGCAAAGCGACGTTCCGCAACAAAAAATCACGCTCTTGCAGTCTGGAGAGGAAAAGAAAGGAATTTTGTATATAGGCGTGTTCGACGAGGTGGGAGTGGAAGGCAATCCCATTAAAGGAGCTAACGCCACGGTCTTCGAAGCGGCTACAAACAAACGCCTGTTTTCTCTTGAGACAGGAGAGGCGGGCACGGTAGAACCGCAAAAACTTTCGTTGGGACAGCAAATCACCATCGTCATAACGGCTAAAGGTTTTGCCCCGCAATCAAAAACCGCGGCTATTGCAGCGGAAACCGAAGAGAAATTCCGCTTGATCACGAGCGTCGAGCCGACAGGATTTTTCCTGCGCCTGGTTGAAGACAAAGGCAACGCCGTTGCAGGAGCTCTCGTGCAATTGCTTTCTGGCGAGAAGATTGCCGGGGAAGAAACCAGCGGCTCCGACGGCACCGCCGATTTCGTTCAAGTCGAGAAAACCAAGTCGTTCTCCGCAATCGCATTCAAAACCGGCTTTCTTCCGGTGTTCAAGCAACGCGTTTCGTCCGGAGACCAGCTCAAGCTCGAAAAAGCCGGGGAAGAAAACTCTGCAATGCTGACTGTGAAAGTCGTAGACTCTAAAGGCCGGCAGGTTTCCAACGCGTTCGTGATTTTGCAGGACGAGAACGGAAAGCCCATCGGCTTTCCGGCGAGGCAAACTGGAGAAGACGGAGTGCAAGCTTGGGAAAACACTCCGGCTCGCAAGATGGTTGCTATAGCCAGCAAAGACGGCAGGACTGGCAAGAGCAGGGCTTTTGTCGCGAAAAACGGCACTGAAATCCAGGTTATCCTACCGCCAACGCAGGGAACCGTGCTCGCTAAAGTTTCAGACCAATTCACGTTGCAGCCAGTGCGCAACGCCGACGTCAGCCTGATTTCAGAAAGCGGCAGCGCGGCGAAATGCACTACCGACGCGAAAGGAGAGTGCACTGCAAAAATCCTCGAAGGAAAGGTTACGGCAAGCGTTAGCGCAAGCGGGTTCGAGGAATTCCAGTCCAGCGAATTCGAAGTCCTGCCAGGAGCGCAGGCAAAGCAAGAGTTTCACCTGGTTTCATCCGGCGCAGCGCAAGCCGGGCTTTACTTCCAAGGCATTTTCGACTTGCAAGGCAACCGCGTGAAAACGCTTTCTCCCTTCACCGTTTACAACGCGAAATACTCTCTCGCTTCGGGCGGGCTTGATTTCACGCAGGCGAACGCGCACGTGCGCGTAGGCTCGCAAGACGAGACGCTCGAAAGCCTGCCTGCGGTCATAACCAATTACAAGAGTGCTGGCGGCATAGTGCAAAAGGGAATAGATTACACGCAATCCTCTTCGTTCGTTCCGGCAACGCAAACCCGCGGAGGGCAGAACAAGGTTTTAATTTCTCCCAACTCTTTCATTCCGGCGAACATCGTGATTCAAACCGGGGATTCGGTAGGCTGGATTTCGCAAGATACAGTGGGACAGCATTCAATCGTTGCTGACGACGGCAGTTTCAGCTCCCCGCAATTGAACCGAGGCGCATCGTTCTCTAGAACGTTCAACCAGGAAGGCGTGTTTTATTACTCGGACGGCATCAAGCCGTCAATCCGCGCCAGCGTTACGGTCGTGGCAAAACAACGGGCTTCAAGCGCGCAGCAGCAAACGCAAGTGAAAGGCGTAAAGTGGGTCGACTACTCTCTGCCGCAGTTCAAAGGCACGAAAGAAATTTCGGTTCAAATCAAGACTCTCTCTTCGACAGGCAGTTTTGCCTTGGAGCACCGGAGTTCGTTCTCATTACCCGGAGGTATCGTGCGAAAGCCTGAAGACGCGCAGGCCGGAGCAGGAAAAAGCGAACTGCTGGCGGAAACGCTGCAAAGCGGCGTTTTCGAGATTTCCTCGCAAGGCAATTGCGACAAGAGCTTGTGCGTGCAATACTGGTTCGACAACGGAAAACAAACGTTCGAAGCGCCTTACGCGCAGGAATTCAAGATGTACGTGCGCGTCTACTCAGACTCGCCGCAAGACATAACGCTTACGGGAGACAGGGCGCTTGAAATCAAGGCGCTCGAATCTGCCAAAGGCGGCGACGCCGCAACAGTGCAGTCAAACTCCGCTTCGCTCTCGCTGCAAACGCAAGGAGGGGCGGCTGACGCAATTGCGGCCATACTTCCGCGCAAGCTCGCTTCAGACGCCACGCTCAAGCTCAAGGCCGGAACCATAGAGAAAACAGTGCGGTTGCGAGTGATTTCCAAGGAAAAACTTTCGCTGTCCGAAACCCATGAGCCGCAAGAACTCAACGCTTTGGAACAAACCAAACTCGCGTTTAAAGTGAAAGACTCTGCCGGCTTTCCAGTCGACAACGCGGCAGTTTCGTTCAACGGAATGCAGTTCAGCGAAACCAAGGAAGACGGCACTTACGAGGCGACGATAACTCCCGATTTCGTGGGAGACGGGGAAGTGCAAATCTCCAAGGAAGGGTTCGAGAGCTTCAAGGGAACCGTTCGCGTGAAAACGCCGGAAGCGATAGTGCGGATTACGCCCAACTCAATCCAATCCGCCTTCACGCAGCCTTTGTCAGTAACGCTCGACCTGGAAAACCTCTTGAAAAACGAAGTGGCTGTCGAAAGCGCAATAGTAGAGCCGTTCGACGACACGGCGTACACCGAGTTCGAAATAAGGCCTGTGGAAAAGAAAACCTCGGCGCTCTTCGCGCCCACGCCTGCAGCGCCGGTGTTGAAAGCACGGGAAAGGAAAGACTTCAAGCTCGACATCAGCCTCAAGCAAGGCACTCTGCCATTCTCCCTGCGTCCTAAGAACTTGCGCGAGACGGTCAAAGGCTACGCGGTTTTCGTGTTCAACGTCGGCGGGTTTTTCAAGGAACAGCGCGTGCCCCTGCAAATCGAAACCGACGTCAAGCAAAAGACTCTCGACGAATTGTGGAGCATTGAAACTTCCGAAGCCAGCTTTTCTTTGAGCGCCGCCAAGCCCAGCGAAGAAAAGAAAGTGCGCATTGCAAGCGAATCTCCCTTGCCGCTGCTCATAGGATTCGACTTGAAGGAACAAGGGCTGACTGCAAGCCCCGCCAGCCTCGTGATCGAACCCAACGGCCTTGGCGAATTCACGCTTACGAAAACCATCACGCCAGAAATGGCTGCCGACTGCTTCGCCCTTTCCGGCGACGGGGAAATCAAGCTGCCGGTAATCGCGTCTTACCAAGGCGTTGCATCGAGGAAAGAGCTTTCAGTCAAAACATCGTTCTCGCGAAACCAAATCTGCAAGCCTGAAAACGCAGTCGAACTCTCCCTGCCCTTCTCGACTGATTTGATGTTTTACGCCAACGTTGAAGCGCGCGAAAACTCGGACGGAAGCGTGGCAATGCGGGTGGGAGGCCGGGGCGGAGAAGTTTTCGCGTTCGACACCGGAGCTAGCATAAGCGAAACCAAAGACCGCGCCACCATTCCGGTTGGCACGAAAATGTTCCTTCCTCAATCGCGAGTGCAAAAGCAAGGCAATTCAGTGCGCGTTTCCTTCCCCGTAGACTCGAGAATGGAAATGTCTCCCAACGCTGAAGTTCCAAAACAACCCAACGCTCAAGGCGGCTTCAACGTGATGATGCCCCGTTCGATCGCCTCATTCCCGTCAAGCGCAGTGCTGGGAACAGAAGGAGGGAGGACGGTGGTAGTAGTTCCAAAAGGAACTACCGTCGAGTTGATCAGCTTGGTTGAAAACCCCAAGGGCCCAGTAAACCCCGGAGGAGGAAACCAGCACGTAGACCCGCGTTTCATCAACCCCATGCCTTTCGATCCCCTGCAACTGTCACTGCCCATAGAAGTTCTCATGCGCTTTCCAGGCGGAAGCATAGTCATAGACCCTGCGCAGTCTCAACAGCAAGCTTCGAACATGCCCGGCTTTTGGAATTACTACTCGCAATACTACCCGCAAAACGTGCGAGGCGTTTTCATTCCGCCGCAAAGCAAATTCGCTTTCTCTTCCGAAGCCAGAATAACGCAGGCCGCAGGAGGCATGGTGGAAGTCAGTGTTCCGAAAGACAGCGTGTTTTTCGTGCCGCAGGGAACTGCCAGGTTTTTGGACAGGGAAGTTGTTGCGGTAACGTTCCCCACGCAGGTGGAACTTCGTTTTCCCGCCAACGCAAAAGCCATCGAAGACGAGAAAACCAAGAGAAAGAACACAGTCAAGGCGGCGGAAGACGTTGCAGTGCAATTCCCGTTCGACGTTCAATTGCGCGAAGGCGGGGGGCTGAAAACGGTTCTCGTTCCTCCTTTTGCTACAATCATTTTCCTCAAGGGCTTGGCTGCAAGCGTGATTGACGACCCCAACACCTACTCCAAGTGCGACTTCGTTTTCACCACCACGGTTGACTCGGTCATCGAAGCTGCTGGAGCGAAAGTGTTCGAAAGCGGCAATCCAAAACTCGCGCTCTTGCCGGAATGCGCCAAGCTTACAATCAAAAGCAAGGAAGGCGGCAAGGAAATCGCCATAACGCCGAAAGTAAAGCGCGTTGAAGCAAGCGAATTCAGGTATTCCGGCAGCGCCCTTTCCATTCCCGAAAAAACCAGCGTGAAATTCAAAGTCTGCAACCCCGAAAAGTCTGACGAGGAATCCAAGCGCGCGTCGATACTCTTCTCGAAAGCGTCGTCCATAAGCCTGCCGGCGCAAGCCCGCGAAAAAGCTGCCAGCGGGGAAATAGCGTTTGGAGGAAAGCACAAGGAAATTTTGATTGTCGACGAAGGAGAGAGGTACAGCATATGGCAGACGGACAAGCTCAGCATAACACCCAAAGAAAAAATCCTGGTGCCTGAAAAGGCTGACGCGGATGGAAGGATTCTCATCGGAATTCCCGCGCAAAGCAAACTCTCGTTCATCCCCACTTGCGAAGAAACAAGCGGCGACATAGTAGTCAAAGGAAGCATTCCGATGGTAATAACCGAAGAGGAAGGCGCCACCAAAGGCATCGAAGCCATTACAGTAACGCTCAACAACTCGTTTTTGGAAGGCCAGAGCGCAACAGCCAGCAAAGACTTTGAAAAAACGATTTTCGTTTCCAACCCCGGCTCAACCGAATTCGAAGTAACTGGAATAAGCGCGGACGGAGACGCGAAGAAAGCGTTCCGCAAAGGCTTTTTCACGCTAACCACGGAACAAGGCGATAACGCGGTGATAGGGCCGTTCGCAGACTCTCAAGAGCATGCTAAACTCGTTTTCTTCATTCCCGAAGAAGCAATCGAGCAAACGGCGTCAGGCTTCGGCAGCTGCATCAAGGAAGACAAGCCCTACGCTTTCGAAGGAAACGTCGTTTTTGAATTGATTCAGAAGGAAGAGGAAGACAAGAAAACCCTGAAAACAAAGGTAGTGCTTGACGCGAAGGCAGTGCCCTGCACCGCAAAGAAGATTGAGGAGCAACTGAAGGAAAGGAACAGGATTCGAGACGGCACGGGCTCAGGAACTGGAGGAGAAAGCGGCGGTTCAGGCGGAGCTTCAGACTCTGGAGGATTGCCCGATTTCGACGGAGAAAAGCCGTTTTCATTCAAGTCGACCGGCCACAAGCGTTACTACGCGTACAGCAACAACCTCGCCCAGCCCTTGCAATTGTCGTTCCCGCAAGACGGACAGCAAATCGATTGCTTCTACTACAACGGCAAGCGCGGAGACAGCGTTGCTAGCGGAAGGACGCTCGGCGTCGGGCAAAGCGTTTTGCTCGAGTGCAACGCGAAAAGCGCTGGAGAAAGCGATTACAAGATTGTCGCAAAGGGAGTGAAAACCAAGGAAGAGAAGGAAAGGATTTTGAAAGTGCAAGTGTTCACTCCCCCCGCGGGAAGCGCTGCGCTCTACTCTTCAACGCCCATCGGAACTCTCTTGATTCAGCAAGAAAAGAAAACTGCGCCCACCGCCCCGCCAGTTGTCGGCGCCCCTGAAAAGAAGGCCACGGTCGAGGCCGACGTAGGATTGGATTACGCGTATTGCCAGAACAACTTCTGCACTTACGGCTCGGCAATAAGCGCAGTCAAGAATTTCATGGCAGTCGCGTCATCGACGTTTGACGCGCAAACGAGCTAAAAGGCGGGCGTGGACGCGATTTGCGCTTACATCGGAGCAGACAAGCACTGGCAAATGAGCTTTGTCTTGCTCATGTCGAACACCAAGCTTGCCGCGAATTTAAACAAAGACATGACTCTAATGGCACAGGAAATGAGCCGCAACTCGAAATTCCAAGGCTTGAAAGTTTCCGACCAGGCGAAAGTGGAGTTTACCGGATGCGGCGCCTACCAGATTGAAGCGAGGTTGAATCCCGTCGCTGCAGGAGGGAGTTTCTGCGGCTTCGACCCCGTCAAAAACGCTGCGGGCAAGAAGCCAATGCAAATCGAATTCCGCTCGCAAAAACTCATGTCTTGCGACGAGACGCTCGCCAACGCCCCGCTGTTAATGCCAATCGACGACACGGTTTTCATCACTGGCAACGGGTTGATAGACGGTTTTGCAGACATAGGCGAACTTCCGAACCTCGTGCAAATCGGCAAGTACAAGCTCGATGCGAACGAAAGGGATTCTGAAAACGCGGAGAAACTCGTTTCTGCGTTGTACCCTGCAGCTAGCGGGGACGCGGCCTTGAACTTCTTGAATGAAAAAGGTTTTCTCGAACAATCCCAGCCGTACTTCGACGACCCCGCAGCGTGCGAGGAAAACGTAAAGCTTGCCGACCGCTACATAGGTAGTACGCAGTGGGGAGGGGCGGTAGGAACGTTCTTAGCCGGCTTCTTCTTTCCCAAAGCGTGGGAAGCCACAATCAACCTGGCGAAAGCAGGGGTTGAAACGCGAATCGCTTGCACGCTAGTTCGCGGTCGCGCATCCAGCGCTTGCACTGCAACAGACTTTTGCACTCACTTGGGATTCGTGCTCACCGCAGACGCAATCATAAACTCGCTGTTCCCGTTGAGGTATCTCAATCCAACGCAGTTTGCCAAGGGAATCGGGCTTGACGTTGCAACTACTGCCGCGTCAAGCGCAATAGCAGCTGGAGTTGAAGACCCGGCCATAATTCCTTACGGAAGCGGCGAGATTGCGAAAGTCAGGGGCTCGCTGTTCGGCCAAAACGCTGGAGCAGAAGAAGAAGAGACCATCACGGGCAAGTTTCTCGCATACGCCGGAAGCGGCATACTGCCCATAACGGCATTGGCGGTATTCGATCCTTCAACCATGGGCGAAGCCAAATTGTTCGACGCTCTCAAAAGGTATTTGGTTGAGAAAGAAAAAGGAGCGGCTTTTTCAGCCAGAAAAATAAACAACCTTAAGAAAGTACTAAGCGAATTCAAGAACGACAAGATTAAAGGCGGGTCAGGGCTAAGCTCGAGCACTGCCAAACAAAACTTTGAATTCGTTTACCAAGGCGGCAAAAAAACTTTCAGCCAGCTGGATTTGGTGAAGGCGGGACGCGAGTTGGAACGAAACGAGCGGGCGGCGTTGGCTAGATTCAAAGCTGCAGCGCGGGCAGCAAGAACTCCTACTCCGGCAACACCCGCAGCTCCCGGAACTCCAGCGCCGGCAGTAACTCCGCCTTCAGGAGCAACACCAAAGGACGGCTTCTGGAAAAATTTGGCAGGCAAGTTAAACCCCAAGAGAATAACAGATCAGCTCACCAAGAAAGGCGATGAGGCGAAACTCGCCAAACTCCGTTACGGCCAATTCGCCTTGCGCTTTGCGTCCGGAGCTTTGCTCAACTTCGTCACCAGCGTGCAAAGCGAGCCCGTCGAAGCGGTTTTGCGAGAGCGCGTAACCAACTACGCCATACTCATGCACTACGACGAAAACAACCAGCCGTCCAGTGAAGCTTATTGCTACTACAATCCCGCCACGGCCCAGTGCGACAAGCAACAACGTCGTTGTTTCGAGCAAGCGCAAGAATGCCAAGGCAAAGACGCTTGCCTGTGGCTGCAAAAGTTCAAAGTTCCTTACGCAAGCGCCGCTCCAGTCACGGCAAACGTGCCCGTCTTCGTAATGTTCTTCATCGAAAAGAACGGCGAGAGCACGGAAGACTACGATTCGCTGTTCCAGTCGGTATTCAACCCCAACGCAGCTCCGGAGTTTGAAGGCAACGTCGAAGCGGCAATACACGAAGCGCAAGTCGGAACAACCTGCACTTATTCTACTGACGAAGACGCGGCGAACGCCAGGAGCGAAGCCGGCGAAGGAGACGCCGAAGGAGCTTTGAATGCGCTCAAAAGCATAGCGAACGAGCAAAGCGCTGACGCTGGAAGCTCGAGGCAAACGGCTTTGAGTGAGTTGGAGTCAATGCAGAACGACGGGCTGGTAGTGATAGTGAAAAACCCGCCTGTAACGCCAGGAATGCCTGGAATAATAATCAGCGTCAATGCAGTTTCCGGAAAAGAAGAACAAGCGAAACAACGGGCTTTGAGCGCACTGGAAAATGTGGTGAAAGCGTAAAATGAACAAAACTTTAATCACCATCGTCCTGCTGGCCGTGATAGCGGGTGCAATCCTGTTTTTCCTGGGCGTGTTTCAACTTCCGTTCTTGCAAGCCGACGAACTGCGCAGCACAAGCGGCGTAGACGAAGACACGTTCATCGAATACAAAAGCCCTCTTGGCTTCAGCCTGTCACACCCGTTTTGGTTCAAGCGCGAGGATTTCAACAACGCCAGCGACCCCCTCAAATTAAGGCTTACCGCTACGTCGGAAGGCTTGGCTGAAGCAGTGCAAGTTTACGCGTTCAGCGACAGCGTCGAAAACCTCAAAAACGAGTTGAAATCGGGGTTGACTTCGGAAGAAAAAAGCACGCTGGTCGAATACGAAGCATTCAACGCCAAAATGATGAGGATGGAAGTCGATTCGGACATCGGCGGAATGATAGTGCAAAACGCGGTTTTCTCCTGCTCAGGCTACAACGCGGTTTTAACCGCAGCAGTGCCGTGGGAAATGGAAGAAGACTTGCGCTCGATGAACGCGATTGCGAAATCTTTCAAGTGCTGAGGCAACATGGCCTTTTTCAACAAGCTTTTCGGCCTCAAAGTGTTGGAACGCGCGCTCTCAGGCTCTGCTGAAAGCAGGGTTTTGGCATGGCGTGTTTACCGCAGCCCTAAGGGCATCAGGTTGAATCACTTTACCGATCCGAACAAAGGCTATGAAGACGCGGGGAATGTCACGCATTTGCTGGTGAGAAGCGACGGCAAGGGCGATATTCCGGAAGACAGGTGGAAGACGTACCCGCGAAGGAAATACGCGCTTAACGACCCTTACTACGGCGGTCTTGCAAGCCTTGCTCAATTGAAGAGGGAAATGTCAGAAGACAGCAAGCCGTTCCAGCCGGACATCCGCTATGTAGTGCACGGAGTGAGGCCGATGGAGGATTACGTGCTTCAAGGGAGAGTGCTGTTTGACGGAGAGCGGTTTGTCCTGAAGCTCGGGCATAAGACGAACGAACACGCGTGGAGGCATTGGCAAAGCGCGTCTGAGGAAGACAACCGAAAGGCGTTAGAAATCGCTCTGGAAAAGCTCAACTCCAACAGCGAACCCAGGTTCAACGAACCCCAGAAGAGCTCGTTCAGGCGGAAATTCATGGAAAATCTCCTAGCTTCACTCGATAAAATAAAGGCTGAAATCCAAAAGTCGGGAGTCCATGAATTCGAAGCTTCCTTTGCAGTACCTGCCCTCGAATTCGAAGAGAAAGGCGAGTCCGTAATCGAGTGGTACGACCTGCTGCATTTGCCGCAGGGGAAAGCTAGAGAATGGCTTGAAGAAGAAGGACGCAGGCGAACGCAAAACAAACCGCATTATCTGCCAGCCTGAAGCAAGCGCGCTGAAAAAGTAAAAAGTGCGGCTGCCGGGAATCGGACCCGGATCTCGGCCTTGGGAAGGCCGCATCTTACCATCGTCCAACCTTGCTTTTCGGTTTTTCTTTGGTTAAGCTTTCTTTTTCAAAAAGAAAGGTTACTGGACCACAGCCGCACAGTAGAAAATGAGTGAAAGCGTTTAAATTCTTTTTTCGCTAATGCATAAAACAGGTTTACGCGGTTTTGCGCATGGTTTTGGAATACATCGTCTCTCCTTCTGACGCCCAGAAAAGGCCGTGGCAGCTTATGATAGTCTCGTTCCTGTTCGTTTCCTTCGGCGTTCTCACCCAGCTTTTGATTCCCTCGCTTCAAGGTTCGGTCATCATATTCGCGCTAATCCCGCTCATACCCCTGTTTTTCTTCGTGCTTTTGAACGACGAGGAAGAGGAAGAGAATTACGACCGCATGCGCGATGAAGTGGAAGAGTGGAAGAAAGTCCTGCGCGAGCTGAAAGACGTTCAGCTGACGCACTTGAGCCGCTTTGCCATCGGGCACAGGTTCAAGCGCATCATCAGCGTGCACAAGACGCTCATAGAACTGTTCGGATTCGTGTTTCTCGGCGCAATAATCGCCTACACTTTTTGGTTCAGCGTCCTGCCGCAGCAGCAGTCTTACGGGCTTTTCCTCCAGCAGCTTCAGGAAATCAAGACACTCAAAGCAGTGATAACCGCGCAAATCTTCAGCCCGGAAAAATTTGAATTGCTCGCTCTGCACAATTTCCAGGTCCTAGGACTCATGTTCCTCTTTTCGCTTTTGTACGGCATAGGAGCTTTGTATTTGCTGTTGTGGAACGCTTCGATAATAGGAGTGATTCTCGGGCAGAGGCTCATTGAACAAGGCATTCTCGGAGTCATAGCAGGCTTTCTCGGCTTGATTCCACACGGGATTTTTGAAATAACCGCTTATTTGGTCGCTGCTTTAGCCGGAGGCGTCCTCTCCGTATCCATAATGCGCTCTTCCAACAAAAAACCGTTTTTCAAATACCTGCTTGAGGACATTGCCTTGCTCACGCTGCTTTCCATCGTCCTTCTGGTGATAGGCGCTGTCGTAGAAGCATACTACTAAAAACCCGCCATTCGTTGTTTTGCATAACGAATACGTTCATGCAACAACAATCCAATCTATACACTGCATTTGTTTTCACGCTAGGGTTTGCGGCAGCGCTCTCCGTTTTGCTTTCGGCACAATGGCTTGACGCCACAAACGGCATTCAAAACAAAGAGTATTGCGCTGCAGGAATACGCACTATCTTCTCTCCAGGTGCTCAAGCCGATTTCCTGCGTGAAATCTCGTCCTCAACGCAAACGCTTGACGTCATGCTATATCAGTTTTCCAACCCCGACTTGATGCAAGCACTCGCGAGTGCTGCCGCACGCGGAACGCGCGTGCGCATAATCCTCGAGCCGCGAGTCGATTCTAACTACGCTACTGCCGAGTTTCTCGCAGCGCGCGGCGTGCAAGTGCGCTTTGCCTCGAAGGAATACACCAACACGCACTCGAAAACCGCGGTGATAGACGCGAGGAAGGTTTTGGTGGGGAGCACGAACTGGAGCAGGCAAGCTATGCGCTCCAACCGCGAGAGCACGGTAGTGGTGGAAAGCGCGGCACTGGCGCAGGAATTCCTGGTTGTTTTCGAGGAAGACTGGGCGAAAGCAAAGGATTTTGTTCCAGAAAACGCGTAAGCGTTAATCATGGAACAAGTCGAGGTAAGCATAATCCCGGCCGAGGAAAAACACCTTAACTCGATAACAGCCCTCACCAGGCAATTTTTTCCCTACACGGGCTTCACTTTCGAAACCATAAAACAACGCCTGGTGGAAGACAATATTTTCTACTTCGTCGCGCTTTTGGAAGGTAATATCGTCGGCTTTACCGATATTGAAATACAAGACGACAGGAACGCGAAGATACTGGGTCTTGCGGTCGTAAAGGAAATGCAGGGCAAAGGCATAGGGAGAAGGCTTTTGGAACACTGCATTCGTTTTGCAAGGGAAAAAAACTGTCCCAACACGTTTTTGCTCGTTGCCGAAGACAACACGGCTGCGCAAAAGCTTTACGAGGAATACGGCTTCGTGAGGAAAGGCGTTTTGGACCGGCAGCTGGGCGGGAAGACTGTGTTGCTATACGAAAAAACCCTTTCCGGCTGAATTCCGTCAATCTATTATTTCAAACGCAATCCGCTTTCCCTTCGAATCGAAAACGTTGGTGTTCGCAACGCCGTAAGGAAAACACGCGATGACGTTGAACGTGCTGTTGGCGAACATCTTCAAATCCTGGCGGGATGGATACGCGGTATTCGGTGAAGGATGCGAGTGGAACGTAGCTAATTCCTTCGAATTCGCGGGAATGAACCACGGGGAAAAGCTCGAAGCATTCAGCTCGTAGGAGGCGAAAGGCGGGATTATCACTTCGGAAATAAGCCAATCTCCTTCTTCGCGCTTTTCACTTTTGCCATCCTTTCCTGCGCCCTTGGCGCCTCCAGTGATTTTCTCACCGCGCAGCAGGCAAATGAACTCGTCGGGATGCGTTTCCTTCGCGCCGTGCAACGCGCTCAACAAGGCCGTTTTCCTTATTCGAAGCATAGTTTTTATTTAAACGCCGCGAGTAATAAAACCTGGAGATTTTCAATGGACTTGCAAACCAAACTCGACTTTGCATTGAAGCCGCCCGTCGCAGAAGCGGTCACGCAAGAAGAGCTGAAGCAGCTTTTCGAAACGAACGCGCATCCCAAGCATTACATAGGATTCGAAATTTCCGGACTTTTGCATGTGGGCTCGCTGCTCGTGAGCGGAAGCGTCATCAACAACCTTTCCGCTGCAGGAGTCGAAACCACAGTTTTTCTCGCCGACTGGCATTCCATCATAAACAACAAGCTCGGCGGCGATGAAGAGAAAATCCGCGAGGCCTCGAAATACTACGAAGAAGCCTTCCGGTTTTACTGCCCGAAAGCGAAAATCGTGCGCGGAACCGACCTTTACAAGGGCAACGACGATTACTGGAAGAGCGTGCTCAAGTTTTCAATGCACGTCACGCTCGCGAGGGCGACGCGCACCATGCAAATCCTGGGGCGCAGTGAGAGCGACACGCTTGACGTCGCGAAATACATTTACCCGTCGATGCAGGCGGTCGACATAAAGTTTTTGGGAGCGGATATAGCGCACGCTGGAATGGACCAGCGGAAAGTGCATATGCTCGCTCGCGAAGTGTTCCCGAAAATGGGGTGGACTGCACCCATAGCGCTGCACCACAAACTGCTTTCTTCATTGTCTGGAGAGGAAATTAAGATGAGCAAGAGCAAGCCCGACACGGCCATATTCGTGCACGATTCCGCGGAGGAAATAAAGCGCAAGCTCTCCAAGGCGTACTGCCCTGAAAAAACAATTGAAAACAACCCAGTGCTGGCGTACGTGCGCGATTTGGTTTTCTCATGCAAAAGCTCGTTCAAAGTCGAGCGTCCAGAAAAGTTCGGCGGGAACGTGGAATTTTCTGCATATGCGGAAGTGGAAAGCGCTTTCGCCAAAGGCGAATTGCACCCGGCGGACTTGAAGAATGCAGTTGCGCGGGAAGTAGACGGGGTTATAGAGCCGGTGAGAAAGCACTTCGAATCTGGAAAGGCTAAAGAGTATTTGCACGAAGTGAAAGCCCTGCAAGTAACCCGATAAACGCCGTCAGGCTCACGTGCCTTCCAGCCAGGTTTCCAAATACTTTTCCTGCTCTGGCGTGAGCTTTTCTATTTCCAAACCAAGCGACTTCAGCTTCAAGCGGGCTATCTTTTCGTCGATTTCCTGCGGGACAAGGTAAACCTTCTTTTCCAAAACTTTCGAGTGGAGCGACAGGTATTCGGCGCACAACGCCTGGTTGGCGAAACTCAAGTCCATGACTTCACTCGGATGGCCTTCCGCCGCGCTCAAATTCACCAGCCTGCCTTCAGCAAGCACGAAAACCCTGCGCCCGTCCTTCAGCTCGTACTCCACAGTATTATCGCGGATCTGCGTTTTCGCCTTGCTCAATTTCTCTAGAGCCGGCAAGTCTATTTCAACGTTGAAATGCCCGGAGTTGGCGATGATCGCACCGTCCTTCAGGTTTTTGAAGTGTTCTTCGCGAACGACGTGCTTGTTGCCTGTAACCGTAACAATAATGTCGGCTTGCTTTACCGCATCAGTCATGGGCATTACGCGAAAGCCGTTCAAGTGCGCCCTCAACGCCTCGACAGGCCTAGGTTCGACCACGATGACGCTCGCGCCCATGCCCTTCGCCCGCTCGGCAAGCCCCTTGCCGCAATCGCCATACCCAGCCACGACGAAATTGGTTCCGGCGAGTAGAATGTTCGTCGCCCGCAGGATTCCGTCGATTGTAGATTGGGAAGTTCCGTAGTAATTGTCGAACAAGTGCTTCGTGGGAGTGTCGTTAATCGCAATCACGGGATAAACCAGCTTCCCCTCTTTCGCCAACGCACGCAAGCGTATCACGCCGGTCGTCGTCTCCTCCTGCCCGCCCAAAACCGCTTTCGCCAACGCCGTGCGTTTGGTGTGGATTTCGGTAATCAAATCAGCCCCGTCGTCGATCGTTATTGTGGGGTTTATGTCGAGAACTTTGTTGAGAGACCAGTAATACCCTTCCTTGTCCACGCCTCGCCAGGCGAAGACGGAAATGCCTTCTGCGGCGAGTGCTGAAGCCACGTCGTCCTGCGTGCTTAAAGGATTGCTTTGGCACAAGGCGACTTGCGCCCCTCCTGCCTTCAGCGTTTCCATCAAAACCGCCGTTTCCTTTGTAACGTGCAGGCAGCATGCGATGCGCTGTCCTTTCAAAGGCTTTCTCTTTTCAAAATCGCGTTTTATTCCTTCGAGCACGGGCATGTGCTGCCGCGCCCACCTTATTTTCTTTTCCCCCTCGCCTTCCAGCGCGGGGTTCTTCACCTTGCTTTCCACCATCATAAAACAACCACCGTGAACGCTAAAAACGTTAAAGGCAATGCCCTAAAAATATTTTCAGGCATTTTCCATGCTCGGAAACCAAATAATTCACTCGTTAAATAATGTTTAAATACATACTTGCTTTAAATCCTATTTGAAAAAGCGCCTTTAGTCGAGGCGCTTTTTCCTATCAAAGAGGGCTTAAAATGTCTTCAGACCACGCGCATTCCCACTCCGATTCCCCGCACGAATCTTTCAGCCAAAGCGTTTTGGAAGTTTCAAAGGCGGAAGAACAGGCGAAGCAAAAGGTGGAAAACGCGCGCAAGCAATCCGCCGAGAGCGTTGCCGCCGCAAGGCAAAAGGCAGCCGAAATGCTGGAAAAGGCAGAAGCGGACGGCAAAGACGCTGAAGAAGCCATAATCGGAAAGGAACGAGCGGAAATCGAGTCGCAAAACGCGGAAGTCCTTTCGCAAGCCAAGCGCAACGCGGCGGAATTCAAGAAAAAGCCTTTCAAGCAGCTCGCGTCCGAGCTGGCAAGGGAAATCCTT
>DATDSY010000013.1:0-8647 GCA_035291125.1 Candidatus Norongarragalinales archaeon | reverse complement strand
TCTTTCGCAGTGAAAAAGCGCTCGATTTCCTTTTCCGCCGTTTCGACGGAGTCGGAAGCGTGGATGATGTTTTCCTGAATGTCCTTGCCGAAGTCGCCGCGAATGCTTCCCTTGGGCGCTTTCGTCGAGTCGGTAGGACCGCACAAGTCGCGAACTTTAGCAACAGCACCGTCTCCTTCCCAGATGCTCATCACCACGGGCGCGCTTTTCATAAACTCTTTGAAAACGGGGAAGAACGGCTTGCCTTTGTGGTGCGCGTAGTGCGTGTCCAGCGCAGCGTCGTCGAGCCAGACCATCTTCAGCGCTTTCAGTTTGAGCCCTGCTTCAGCCAGCCTGTGAACTATGTGCCCCAGCGCCCCTTTTTTCATGCAGTCGGGCTTGAACATCACGAAAGTCTTTTCTAAAGCCATTTTTTCCACCACCTGCAAAAAACTAAAGAGAATTTAATTTGACTTCAATCGGAATAAATGCTTATCGAATTGCTTTCCTTCAGGCGGCAATCTTGCCGTCGGTCAAGAAAAGCTTTTGGTGAAGCTGCACCAAGTCGTTCTCGGCTATGCTGCGCAGTTCGCTTCTGGTTTGCCTGGCTTCTTCAGTAAGCGGGTTTTGCCGCGCAGTTCCTTTGGCAGTGCGGGCGGAAACGGTCGCCTGTAGGGCGAACGCCTGTCCGTAGGTTCTGCTGCTTTGCTTTTCTTCGAGCTCGTCCTTCAGCGCCTTCCAGCGGTAGTAGAGGAAAGCGTTCAAGGCGAAGACGAGAACCACTGCCAACGCCAAAATTTCTCCTGCCATGTTTTTCACTGGATTTTAGCATTAACTCCCGTTATTTCTCCGCCCGTGTTGCGAATCCACTTGTTGAAAACAATGCTTATGGGCGCTAAGTCACATTTGCTCCACTTCGGCACTGCAAGAAATGGGTCGTCGTCATCAATTGAACCACTGAACCTACAATTGCTTGTTTGATCGTAAACTATTTTGTCGGCGCATTCAACTTCTTGGTTCCCTAGCTTGACTCGGAAGAAAGCGTTAGTGCCCACGTTGCTTTCTCCTCCCCCGAGCCCCAAAAAGCCAACGTTGTATGCATTCAACTCGCAAATGTTCACGAGATTGATTTTGTATTCGCTTCCCTTGATTTCGCAGTCGATGGTTCCCGTGTCTTTAGTAAAGTCTACCGTCCTTCCGGCGCAGTTGAGCTTTTGCGTGCTGAAAGTTGAGAGTGCCGTGGGCTTGAGGATTTTCGCGTAAGCGACCCTCTCGCCTTTCTCGGCGTCGCCCTTCTTGATTTTGAATTCAACGGTGTAAGTGCTTTCAGCCGGCTTGTCGGTTCCCTTCCACTTGCCATTCTCGTCGATAACGTTCCAAAGGTCAACCGCAGGTTGTATTCGGAGGAACGACTGGCTTCCTTCTAGCTTTACGAGCTTGATGGATGCCGATTCAGCCGTGGTGCCATCTGTTTTCACCCAGTAAAACTTTTCCTTGTCGCGCTTGTAATTCACATACACGCTCTGCGCCCGGTATCCCGCAGGATAATCGCCGGTTTCCTTCGAGTAGTAGAAAGATACCGCCAGCCCGAAGTTTCCTTCGGGAATGAGCGAAAGCGGGACTTTCAAGCTTCCGTACATCGTGTCGGCGAAGCCTAAACCGCTTGTTTCCTTGAAGTTTTCTCCCCTTCCGCCGGTTCCGACTTTCGCTTCGAGAATTCCTTTCAACTGCGTTCCTTCGGCTTCCGCTTCGCCGCTCGCCTTTCCATCAACCTTGCCGTCCACGCAGCATTGAATGCTTGACGTGCCAGGGCAGAATCCGCTGTACGCCTTGCCTCCGGTTGAAACGCATTGCGTCACGCTTCCGCATTCACCTTTCAAGCCGTTTGCCACGCCTGTGCTCAAAACCCTGGTTCCGGCGCTAGAAGTTTCCTTGGTTTTCTTTCCTGCCTTGACCGTGCACGCGCCGTATTGCACTGCAGCGCTTCCGGTTGTTCCGGTTCCGCTTACTTTCGTTCCTCCAGTTCCTTCGGTTCCAGCTGCAACCGTATGTTTCGTATGCTTTTCTTCATCTTTTCCTTGGCCTGCAGCCGGAGCTTCTCCGGACAATCCTATTTTCGCATTGCTTTCAAGCGTTTTTCCTGCAGCTGTCTTTGTAGAAGCGCGTATTTCGGCAGTCGAGCCGTCGGTGTTCACCATTTTGAATGAAAGCGTTTTCGCATTGCTTCCGTTCGCCACCGCAAGCTGCCTTCTCACTTTCCCGTCCTTGGAAACCCCGATTGCGATTGCGCCGCGCGAGCTTTCCACGTCCTGCACCAAATACAATATTTTAACCGTAAGCTGTTCGCCCTTGGTCGCTTCACGCGGCGCGATTATCACGGGCTCGGTGAAGTCGAATTGGATGGGCTTGTCGGAAACGAGGAACGGAATCGTGATTTCCCTTCCTCCGGCGTTTTCAGGCAAAATCAATTTAACCGTGTAGTAAACGGCGAACGACTGCAGCTTTCCGCCTTTCACGAAGTTCGTGCAGTCAGCGGTGATTTTAATCTCGTTGTTTTCCATTGCCGCGTCCATGCCGTTGCACTTCTCGCCTTCGATTGATTCGGGAGCGCCTACGCCCAGCGCGTTATCGCCTTCCTTGGAATAGTCGAGCTTGGGGTTGAATTTGATAGTGTTTTCTCCCTTGCCGCTTGCGTCGATTTTGAACGTTTCTTGCACGATGTTGGAGACGACTACGGGAATTTCGCGCACTTGGTTGTCTCCCAAGCCGCGGAGAGTGAGGACTGCAGTGCCGGTCTTGAGTCCAGACGTTTCGGCGCGGATGGTTTCGTTCTCGCCGTCGCACGTTATTTTAGCGACTTCTCCCTTGGACTGGCAGTTTTCTTTCTTGATTCCTTCGACTTTGAATTCTGCAGAGTCGGGGTTTTCCAAAAACCTGAGCAGCTGGATTTTCTGCGGTGCGAAAGAATCGGGCTTTAGCGTAAACGATTGTTCCATCTTGTTTTGCGGCTGCAGGCTCCACGTGAACGTCGCTTTTCCTTGCGATTCTTTTTCCTTGCGCGCTTTGCTTTCCTTGGCAGTCAAGACAACTGCTGGCTTGGCAGTCTTCTTTGCGGTTTTGACTTCCTTCGCAGGTTTTTCATCCTGTGTTTCAACGGTTTCCTTCACTTCGCCGATAGAGCACGAAACGCTGCTTACTGTGGTTTGCGACTGGCACAATATCTTGCCTGTGCGGGGCGCGTCGAACGCGTATTCCGCCTGGCCTTTTCCTGTATAAGCGTTAGTCAGAACAACCATGTCTTGCGGCAGCGAAAGTTGTCCTTGCGTTCCTTGAGTGGGCGGGTAGAACAAAGCGAAGCATTCAGGCGGAATGTTACGTTGGTTGCCGTAAGGCATTCCGCCGTAGCCTCCCTGCGGATAGCCGACCGGCGGAATTCCAAAACCGCCTTGAGGATATTGGGACGGAATGCTTCCTGAATAGCTTACTTCAACCGTAATCGCAACGCGTTTTTTCTCGACGCCCTGCGAGTCGCGGATTATCAAGAATCCTCTTGCGCTTGCAGTCCTTCCACCTGCGAAGAAGTACTCGTCGCCCACGTAAACTGCTGAAACCGCGAGTTGCGCCCTGCCCAATTCCACCGTGAGTTTGAACGGCTGGCCGATTTGCTTGTATTGCACTTGCCCGCCGACGCCTGACTGGCACTGCTGCATCATTGAATTAAGCGGGCCGTTAGCTCCCTGCATTCCGCCGGCAATGTAACCGCAAGCTTGCGGGTTTTGGCATATGTACGGGTATTGGCACTGCGGGGGATAGCCAACCGGCGCTCCTGGAGTGTAAGAGCTAAAGCCGATTTGCGAGTATTGGTTGTTGAACGAGGATTGCTGGTTGTAGAAGTAATTATAACAATAGGGCGGGACTACCGGCTGGTTGGGCTGCAATCCGGGATAAGCTCCTCCGGTCGGAATGCATTGTCCTGCCGAGCCGAACGAATTGTCGCAAATCATTCCTTGCGGGCATTGTGCGTTTGCAAAACCGCCGCACGTTTGTCCGAATCCCTGCTGCATGTAGTTTTGCTGCGGGATTGCAAGCTGGCTTTGCGAATATCCGAAACCCATCTGGTTTGGCTGTTGGTACGGGTATTGCGTTCCGAGCAATTCAGGCGGGACTCCCGTGCGAATGGGGTTTTGATATTCAGGCAAATACTGGTTTTGCGAATAACCCTGCCCGATTCCCAGCGGATAATTGGAAGAGTAGAAAGGCTGTGCGCCGTACTGCTGGTTGATGTATGCGTCGTAAGGCACGCCTCCGCCGGCCGGGTAGTTGCCTTGCGGAATTCCCTGCGAGCGCGTGTTGATTTGCTGGTCCCAAACCAAGTCGAACTCTTCATTGAACTTGGGGTCGAAGTTGAGGAATAACGGATAAACGCGCCTGTCGTTCTTCAAGTTGTTTATGCTCAATGAAATGTCGCTTATTCCGTCCAGCCCGCTTCCGCACACGAAACAGCTTTTCCCAGCGTCAGCGCAGGCGAATCCGCTTCTCGGGCTGCAGCCCAAGGCTTGCGCTTCGGATTGCGCCAAGCAAGAGCTGGCGTCGCACTGCTGGGGTTCGGGATCGGGGCCTGCGGTAGTGCTTATCGAAACAGGCAGTATTACCGTGGCTTTGGTAGCAGGGTTGACTTCACCGAGAAACGTCACCGCGCATTCTGTCGGCTCGACCGCGTCGAAAGAATTAAGGCGCACGTTGAATTGCGCGGATTCCTGCGCGTTTTCCTTCACTGCCGGCACTACGCTCAACAGTGAAGCGCATTCGGAGTTGACCGACGCCTGGATTTTGACTTTGGTTTCCTTCAAGCCGATTTTCACTTCAACCGCAATCGGAGTCTGTTCGTCTGCCGGGCCAGTGAATGCGATGGCTTCCTTGTCGAGTGTGAGAAAGTCTTCTGCGTTGATTGCAGCAGCTTGCAACATTTTGGTTTCAAAGCCTTGGGCGCGCGCTTCAACGCACAGCGTGCCTACGGTCTGGGGGGTGAAGCGGAATTCGTAACGCCCGTCCTTGCCAGCTCCGGGAGCGTTGCTTCCGGCCACTGTCTTAGTTTGAATCGCGCGCGGGGAGTCTTCGCAGTTGGATAAGGTCACTTCAGCGTCAACGACCGGCCTGGAGAGAGCGTCTAGAACTATTGCCTGCGCCCTCACGCTTTCGCCTAGAACCGCTTGAGACGGGGAAAAGGAAAGTTGGAACGAGTTGGTTCCGCTTATTTCAACCGCCCTTTCGATTGTCAACGGCTGCTTTTCGCTTGCGAAACTGACTTTCAGCTTGAGCGCGCTTCTGGTGCTTTGCCTCAACGCGCGCATTTCGATTGTTCCAGAAGTTTTTTCAGTTCCAGTCGCAGTAAACGTTTTTTCAGCGAAGCTCGCTTCGCCTGCCCTGCCTGAAATTATTTCAAACGCGTCGCTTTCCCCGAGCGAAACGCTGTCAATGCTTTCGTCGGGCGCGAACAAGTCGAAATCCATTTTGAATTGCTTTCCGATGGGAACTACGAGGTTGTTGGAAGACTTGAAACCGTCCTCGCGCTCCAATACGATTCTGCTGCACAACCCGTCTTTGCACACCATGGGCTTTGCCTGCACTTTAGCTTTTGCCTCGCTGGTTTTTGCGTTGCAGAAAACGCCTTTGTCTTTCGAGCTTTGCGAAAGCAATTGCGTTATCAAATCGTCGTCTTGCGGCGAAGTGAACGGAATTCCGCTTGAGCCTATGAACCCGCCGGCACGGTAGAATATTTTTATTTCGCTGGATGCAGGAGCGTCTTGCTTTGCCTTGAATTCAAGAGTGATTTCGCTTGCGCCCAGCAATCCGGAATAGCCCAGCTCGATCCACTTGAGAGATTCTGGCTGGGTTTTTTCTTCCGGCGCGCAAACCGTATCGGCAGTTTCGCCCGAGAAAATGGTTTTAGGCTTCAATGCGCTCTTGAATCCGGTGAGCGCAAAAGGCTCTGAAGCCGAGTCAGCGCTTTCTCCGGCTTGGAAGAATGCAGAAGCGTCTCCCTTGTCTGCAAGCGAAAGCATGAATTTGGCTTTATACGTTTCCCCGCGCTGGAACTCTGCAACGTTGTTTCCGTTGCGGTCGAAGAACCCGATGAAGTTCAAAGAGTTTTTCTTGGATACGGAAAGAGGGTAGAGCAATACTTCCACCGTTTTGCTTTCTCCGGGTTCGAACGAGACTGCTGCGGTGGTGGTTTGCAGATATCCGGATGCGCTCGCGGCAAAACGCAGTTCGACTTGCGAAGGCAATTCCATAGTGCAAGGAGAAGCGCAGTCTTTCACTATCGAGTCTGCGGGCGTGAGCGCGGAGAACACTGCATTCGCAATGCGCTCTTTCGTCAAAAGGTTTTTGGCGACAAGCGTGACGTTTGCGGGAGGAGCCTGCAAAACGATTACGAAATCAATCCCATCAGCGACATCAACCAAATCGCTCCTGCCGACTTTGTTTCCTGCGCTCGCAACAGCGTAAGCCTTGTACGATTTTCCTTCGAGCAGCAACGGCATGTTGAAAACGGCGGTGCCGTCTGCACTGGTGAAAACGCTGGGAATGCCCAGCGGAAAGCCGTTAGCCTTGAAAAACGCAACTTCAACGTCCGGCGCTGCTTCCCCGTTTTCTTTCACCGAGATGGTTGCTTCAACAGAATTGCCTTCTCCTGCTTGCTCCAATTCGATTGTTTTCGAATCCCCGCGCCTCGTGCTTTCAGCGTAGCCGGGCGCAAACCCGTCCTTGAACGCTGTTGCATAGAAAGTTTTTCCTGAAACCGTGAACTGTGCGTTTCCGCCGGCGTCGGTCGAGTCTTCGGCGTAAAGCGTCTTTGAGTTTTTGTCGTAAAGCTTTACTTCGGCTCCTTGAATCCTGTCTCCACCCTTGCTTTTGACTGTAATAACGAGCTGGTCTTCGGCTCCCTTGCTTCTCGAGAGTGTTATGGATTCCTCCTGCAGGTTTCGCGTGAAAACGGTTTCCGCCGCGTCTTCGTAATTCTCAAACCTGCCGTCCGGATCGGAAGCGGTAATCACGAATTTGGCGTTCAACGCGAGCCTGGGAAAAACCGCTTTCCCGTCCGCGCCTACGCGCGCCTGCGATAGCGGCGTTTTAGTGTAAGGGTCTTCGAGGGAAACGAACGCTCCTTGCGCTTCAACGCCAGCGTTTACAATGAAATCACCGGTCGTGGCGTCGCCGGTTTTCTCTTCTCCAGTTTCCTTCAAGCTGATGGTAATCACTCCGTCTTCCACGTTGACGGCCTTAGTCTTAGATTCAAAGCCTTCCTTTTCCACGTCGGCGGTCGCGAGCTTGTTAGTGATTCCTGTCAAGTCGAAGAGCGCTTCCCCCCAGTCGTCCGTGGTTTTGTCCAGGCTGGTGCCGTCGTTGAAGCTCAGCGCAACAGCAGCGTCGTCCACTGCCGTAATCTTGTCGCTCCCGACAACCTTGATTTTCAGGGTTTTCTTTTGCGATGAAGTGGTTCCAGAAAGCCTGACTTGCCCGCCGTTCTGCACTGAATCGGGTTTGGGCTGGTAGCCGGCGGCTGAAACTGAAACTTCGTACTCTTTTTGCTGAGGCACGTTTTCGATGGAAACGCTGCCGTCGGCCAGAGAACGGCTGGAAAAGCTTTTTCCTCCGGCGGAAAGAGTGACGTCCGCGCCGGCAACCGGCGCGTTTTGCGAATTCAAGACCTTGAACTCTACAGTCGTAGTGGGGTTCAATAAGGACGGAAGCAGGACGAGCGCGATGGCGATGATGATTATTGCGCCTGCGACTGGCAAGAGCGTGCGAGGTGAAGGGACTCCTTTTTCCTCGAGCGTTGCAACGATGTTCTCGTAGCTTTCGCTCAGAGAACCGAACGCACCCCTACCCCCTTCAGCCATGAAAAACTATTCTCTCGGCGCTATTAAAATGATTGCGTAGCGCGGTCTTTTTCCGAAGTCTTCAGGACGAGGGCAAATCGTGCGTTATGTCCGTTCCCCACTTGAACGCAATCGGGTTTTGCGGGTCTATGCGGAACGCGGCGTCGTTGTCCACGAGTTTGAAATCGAATTTCACGCTGGGGTAGTAAGCGCAAGCGCCTGCCCCTCCGGAAGTGCCGCAAAATTGGTTTGCAAACGGGCCTGTTGTGCTGGAGAATGACGTGAATTGAAGCGTATCGCACTTTGACACGCTGCTGCAGTCGCTGTCATCGCAGAAAAACAATTCCGTGTTTTGCGTAGGCGGTTGAGCGCACGCTCGCTTGAAAACCGAATAGAAAAAGTCGTTGGCCACCTTGTTTTTTATTGCATCCGTATTGCCTGGATCGACTCCAGCCAAATTATAACCCGCGTCCTTGAAATCGGGGTCTTCATTCACGCAACGACTGGGATCAGTTTCCCCGCAATAACCGTCCGCAACACCCTCGATTATTCCTTCGTTTCTATTGATGTCGCCGCCGAGTCCGTACGCCAAATGTTCGTAAACCCCGAGCGTGTCTTGGAAGTACTTGAAAATCCGCAGGTTTATTGGCAAGTAGAAATTCTCTTCGCCGATTCCGCTGCTGCGGAAGACGTTTCCGCCCGTGTCGCTCGCCTCAACCCGCGGAAGCTTGGGGTAAACTTCTACGCCTCCCACGGGATTTTCAACGTTCACTTTCACGAAAAACCTT
>DATDSY010000012.1:0-16204 GCA_035291125.1 Candidatus Norongarragalinales archaeon | reverse complement strand
CCCAAATAAAATCCCACGATTACGCCATCAACCGTGTCGGTCAGCCCTTCTCCGTAAGATTTCTTGAGTTTTATCCACGAGAATTTCCTCGCTCCAGCCGTATACGGCGCAGCCAGGTCTTTGGCCATTATACCTTCCAAGCCCCTTCCGACAACTTCCTCGAAAAACTCCTGCAGTTCCTGCGGGGTTTTCGCTATCTTGTATTCAGAGCACATGACCGTTTTTCCTTTGCCGAAAACCCGGTCGATGGTTTTCCTTCTTTCAGCGTAAGGCGTTTGCGTGTAATCCTTTCCGTCCAAGAGCAAAACGTCGAAAACGAAAAACTTGAGGGGCAATGCTTTAGCTTTTTCTGCGATTCCGTGCTTGCGCTTGCGCTGGATCGTCGCCTGGAACGGAAGGAATCTCTTGGTTTTTTCGTCGAATGCGATAGCTTCCCCGTCGATGATGAACTCTTTGTTGGGGATTTTTCTGAATTCCTCGAGCAAGTCGGGAAACATGCGCGTCATTTTTTCCAATCGCCGCGAGTAAACCTCTATCTTTCCGTTTTGCTTGTGCACCTGCAAGCGAAGCCCGTCGTATTTGCCTTCGACCGCGCACTTGCCGATTTTACCAATTATTTCCTCGGCGCTTGGAAGGCGTTCTGCGAGGGCTGGCTGGATTGGCGAGAAGGGCGTTGCCTTGATGTGCTCGACCCCGCCGATTCCTTTTTCGAAAAACAATTCGGCTATGAGGCCGAGGTCGCTCGTGAAGTTGTATGCCCTTTCCAATTCAGGCCGCAGGCTCTTGTCCTTCGCTTTCAAAACGCTCAGCGCGTCGATGACCGTCGTTTCTCCTGCGCCCAAACGCAGTTTTCCAGTCACGAACCGGATGATGTATTTCGCTTCGAGGGGCGTGGCGTTGCCCAGCAAGTCCGCGAGGAGCTTTATTTTCAAATCCTGGCTTCCGCTTCCTCCGGACGTGGCGATTTTGTAAAAGTTTTCGTAAACTTTTTCCGTAGAAAGTTTGGAAGAGCCGAGCGTGTGCTGGGATTTCGCTTTCAGCAGTTCTTGCGCCGTGTCTCCCAAATCCCCGCTTTTCCGGTAGTGTGAGGCAACTTCACCCTCGTTTTTTCCTGACACTAGCGCGATGGCGCGGATGCAGAGCTTGTCGCCCATCCCCAATTCAATGCCGTAATGCTGGGGCACGAGCACGCCCGTAATAAGATACACGACCTGCTTGACTTCTTTCTTAGAGCATTCGCCGAGCAGTCCTGCGAGGTCGTCGGTAATCTCGAGGCGCTTGGTGGTCGTGGATAGTTTGGAAAAGATTTCTGCCAGCCGCGAGAATTCCATGATTGAATGATTGAGAAAGAGGGTTTTATTTCTTGTTTTTTCTAGTACTCGGTGCTTTCGCCTTCGAAGTCGTTCGCGTCGTCGTCCCAATCGCTCTTCCATTCCTTGGATTCCTTCATTTCTTCCCAGGTCATGGAAAACTTGTCCTTCCGCTTTCCTTTTCCCTTCGTGGGCTTCGCGCTTTTAGGCGCAGCTCGCTTGGCAGTTTTCTTCGCCTTGGGCTTAGCGGTTTTTTTTCTTGCTTTGGTTTTTTTTCCGGCCATGTGCAAACACTGTTTTTCGCGCTCTCTCGGCGCGCATGGAAACTTGAATGAGTAACGCGATTTTGTTTAAAAACGTTGCTAACGGCCCGCCTTGAAAGGTAATAAAAACAAGTTCGACAAATTTCTATTGAAAAACGTGGTTTCTTGACGCCGTTGTTTGTGCCGCCGCAAAGGCGGCCCATGGAAAGGTTTGCAGCGTACAAGGCACAGCCGGTTCGGCAAGTTCGTTTGAATCCTGCGGAAGTTGAAAAGCTTGCAAGCGCCCTTCACGGCGTGCATGCAGAACACGAGTCTCTGCTGCGCACCCTCGGCGAAAACATTTCAGAGAAACTCAAAATTGCCAGCAAACAGCCGCTCGAATACGGAGCTTACTTTCTTATAACTTCCTTGGTGCCGTTCATTGATGAGACCAGCGCTGCCGCAGTCGTTAATTCCCTTTCAAAAAAAATTAACGGCCGCGGGTTTGAAGCCCCGCACCCGCTTACTCCTACCCAAAAGCTGATGACCATCCGCTACACGCTTTCCTCCCTGAAAGACAACCCGGACTTTCGTTTTACCTCGACAAAAGCGTTAGCGCAAACCGGCATTCCGCGCGTGAACGCATCTCTAGGTACTACTTTGCGCGGCGCCATAAACCCGACTAGCTTGAGGGACCAGCGGTTTGGCTTGTTCCTGGCCGGTTTGAGGGGCAATGCCGGCCGCGCGCAGCACTACAGCGCCGCGCTCGAGCGCAATCAGAGCGGAAAGTCCGTTGTTGGCAGTGTCAATCGAATCGATTTTGCCAGCCTGATGAAACGCAGGAAAGCCGGCGTTTAACGAGATTTTAAATACACTCTTTTTCTTAATCGAATTCGTAAAATGAACATCTCGGTTTTTCTCGGCATAGTGGTTTTCGTCGCTTGCTTCGGCGGCGTGCTTTACTTGAATTCTTCAGCCGGAGAGGGCACGAAATTGTTTTTCGTCACCCCGCCCTACAACTACGCCGTGGGAGACGCGTTGAGCTACGTAAACGCGTTTTTGTTCGTGTTCATCCTTTCAGCCGCGTTTTTCGGGATTGCCGCCCCGCTCGCATTGGGAATTGAAGGTTTGAAGTACGCTTCGCTCCTTTCCACCGGAATAATGCCCGTGTACGACATTCTGTTTGCAATTCCCCAAGTGTTCGCCGCCTACTCGGCAGCGCTTTTGGGCAGGGGCGCGATTGAAGATTATCAAGGCAAGGGCAGCGTTTTCGCGCACTGGAAGGATTCGGTAAAGTTTTTCGTCGTGGGCGCAGTTTCGCTCGTTATTTTAATAGCCGTGAGGAGTTATCTGTAATAGGAAGTGGTTTTGCTTGTTCGAATCGGTTTTGCTGCCGCACTTTGTTTTGTTCGGAGGCGGGATTTTCGACGTTTTCGAAACTCTCTCCGAACTGGATTTTGTTGTGCGCGTCATGGTTTTCTCTTATTTGCTGTTCTGGCTTTACACGACTTTCACTCCCGCCAGGGCTGAATTGCTTTTCGGCATGAGCTCCATCGTGGCCGGCTACCTGGTTTTCGCTCACGGAGTGACCATCACAATACTCATAATGCTGTTCATCCTTTTCGTGATACTGGGCGCGCAACTGCAAATGCTGATTCAGTTCGGGTTCCTGCCTTTGATGGGCTATCACGGGCACATTGAAGATAACCGCTACGTAAGCGACCGGGAGATCAAGGCGCGGGAGGCGCAAGGGCAGCAACAGCAAAACGCCCAGGTGCTTGCACAACAATACCAGCAGTCCATGTATGAAGACCAAAACAGGAGGTATTGAAAAGTGTTTTCCCTGCTTTTTCACCCGGTTTTTCTTTCAATAATCGACGATGTCATGAACATCATTACTTGGAGCTGGTGGCTCTGGCTGTTCTTCCTCGGGTGGTATTTCTACCAGTGGGCGCAAAGCCACGTTGGATTTTCTCCGCTGCTCACGATGGCAGTCGGAGGAATCCTGATATACTTCCTCGTGATAGAACATCCGATTATAGGCAGCATCTCGATCGTGTTCTGGGTTTTGATTACCAGCGGAATACTCTTCCTGCTGCCGATGGTCAGCACTTTGTTCAACACGTTCTTTCACAAGACCAATCCCAACCAGCCAGCTGGACGGGTTGAGCAGCAGCAACAGTTTTTCCGGCAGTATTGAAAAAAAGGTGGTTTAAAATGGCATTCAAAAAACTCGGAGTTTTGAAGAACTATTACCTTTCGGCGAATGGCATACGCCGGAATTTTTACAGCTGGAAGTGGAGGCTCTTCGTCGCGCTTCTCGCCGCTCTCGTCATATTGTCCGTCAACGAGTATCTGCAAACCAAGTACGCTGCGACCGCAGTCCTGCAAATAAATGCGGACGGCAACGCGGGCGAAGCTCCTTACACTCTCCCCGACAAGATGTTCAACTGGTTCATGACCGGCGTTTTGTTCGGGATAGTTGCGCTGGCGGTTTTGTATGAAGGCGAGTTCATCCTTAGCCTGCGCAGGATGATAGCGCGTTTTGAGCGGAATGCCGAGCGAGGAGTGGAAAAAGCGTTCGGCACGCAAAGGCGAAAGAATGTTAAACAAAGAAGGAAATAGGTTTTTGATGTAAAATGCTTGCGCCTCTTTCCACAATTCCGTTTTTCCTTTTCGACTTTATCGAAGCCCTAACGATGATAGTGATCATCATAGACTTCATCGTCGTGTACAAAGTTTTCTACCCGGAAATAATCGGCTCGCAGATTGTCGGGCTGGTGATAGCCACTCTAGTGATATTCCTCCTCGCGATTCCCTACACGTGGTTCGCGTGGTTTTTGTTCGTGGCTGGTTTCGCGTATTCCTTCTTCTGGGGCTTCCAGCCTTGGACTTGGGCTAAGGAAGAGCCTAAAGGGGAAGACGAAGCCGGCCCGTAAAAAGGGCTTCAGCGTGTTTGAATGGATTTCACTGCATTGTTCATTGTAGTGCTGATGATTCTCGCCGCCAAAAGCGGGTTGCTTTGGCTTGCGGCCGGGCTGGGCTTGCTCATGCTCGTAACTTCCAAAGGAAGCTATTCCATCGCAGCCGCGGTCGCGGGCGCGGCAGTCGCTGCAGGCGTTTACTTTCTCGGAGAAAGCTCGCTGAGCTTCTACGTGATGGTGGGCGGGCTGGGTTTAGTGCTGTTGCTTTTGGCAAAGAAAGAGTCCGACCAGCCTTCCGCCGGCTACTATCCGCCAGGCGTTTGAAACGCGTTTTAAAACGCTTTAAAAGCACGATTCGCTCTTATTCGTATTGCTTTTGCGGTCGTGAAAAGAAAATGTCTTGGCTTTTGGCTGTCGCTTTGTTCGCAATCGGCTTCGTACTCATGGAATCGTCGCAGTTCATCGGTTTCCTTACGATCCTTGCGGGAGTGTTCGCTTTGGTGTTGAAGCCGCAGGGAACGCGCGCGCACGTTCCAGCCCAATCCTCTTATGCCTCGCCTTCGTACGCGCCCATAATAATCAAGTCCGGCGGGAACGCGCCCGGAGTAGACAAGATAAAACTGAGGATTAAAGAGCCGTGGGGCGGAAGCACGGTTTACGAAGACTTTTTCTCGCAAATATCTGACGTAGTGCTGTTTCCGGTAAAAATACTCTGGCGCCTGCTGCGCATTGGAAGGGGAAAGAAATGAATTTGCTCATGCTCGTAGTGCTGGGCGCTTTGGCCTGGTTTTCCTTCGAAAGCGGAATGGAGTTCTTCGGTTTTCTAGTGGTGCTCGCAGGAATACTCCTGCTTTTCACCGAGCGGCCGCAGCAGGCTTTCTCTTCTTCAGCTCCCGAAGGCATGCAAGGGCAGCCGATAGTAATAGAATCCGGAGGTTCGTCCGACGGAAAGAGGGAAGTGCAGTTGAAAGTCAAAAAGTGGAAAGACCGGTGGCTGGGACACCCTAACGAATACATTTTCATGCACATAGGCATTGGGCTGAGCAACATCGCGAGAAGCATCCTCTACATTTTCGGGATTGAGAAAGACAAGAAGTGAAAAAGGCGGTTTTGGTAAATGCGCGCAAGCACACTCGGGCTGTTTCTCTTTGCGCTCGCCGGACTGTCCCTGCTGAGCGGTTTCGAGTGGCTTTTCTTCGTTTTCATCGCCTTGGGACTGGCGTTGTTCGTTTTCTACAAGGACGCGGTCCAAGCGCCTCGGCAGTTCGACGAAGCGCCCAAACAATCTAGAACTCCCCCGCCCCAGCAGGTCGTAGTGATACAGCAGGAAGACCGGGCTTTGGGGCAGGCTCTGGCGGACGAGCTTGTAGAGGAAATAAAGCTCGAGCACATGATTGGGAGAGGAAAAAAGCTGCACAAAGAAATAGAGAAAGTCAAGCAGAAAGCCGCGGGAGACACTGCTGCCTTGAAAAAAGAACTGGCTGCCTTGAAGAAAAAACTGGACGAAAAGAAAAACTAGCCGAGCGAATTATTACTGCGCCGGCAGTTCAGGCGAGGCCCAATTCTATCTTAGCCTGTTCGCTCATTTTCTCGGGCGTCCAAGGAGGCTCCCAGACTATCTCAACTTCAACTTTTTCCACGCCTTCCAGTGCCGAAACTTTCTTTTTCACGTCCTCGATTATTTCAGGCGCCATAGGGCACAAGGGAGTGGTCATCGTCATTTTTATTGAAACAGTTTTGCCTTCAACCGCGATGCCGTACACCAAGCCCAAGTCGACTATGTTGAACGCTATTTCGGGGTCCAAAACCTCTTTCAGCGCTCCCAAAACGTCCTTTTCAGAAACCATGTTTCATTCCCTTCCGGAATACCATTTTTCGTATTGCTGGTGGTTGCCAACAAAGTGAATGTGTTTCACCAGCTCCGTATCATCCTGGATGAACGCTATCCTGCAGCCGCCGGCTTCCTCGACGTGATAGCGCGAGCTGTGCAGGCCACGCGCTTGCAACGGCTGTTTCATGTGCTCGAATTTTGCGAGAATGCGCTCCTGAGCGCTCTTGTCGAAATCCTTGAAGTAACGGTCCCAGCCGGGTTTGAAGTCCAGGCGGTACGGCGTTAAATCCAATTGCGGCTCACCTGTACTTTGAAAGGGCTTCCTTCTCGCTCAAATACTTGGTTTTGTTCTTCCTCATTTCCTTTTCTTCCTGCTCGAGCTTCCTTTCGACCAGGGCAGCTTCAGGATTCTCAACCAGCCGGAATTCCTTGTTCAATGCAAAAATGCCCATGCGCAGGGCATCGGTTTTGGAGCGTGCTATTCCCAAATCAACCGCCTTCTGGAGGATAACCTCCGGCAAACCTTCGAATTCAAGCGTAGTTCGCATGCAATCACCATCTAAATACGCGTTATTTGACTATATATTTCTTCTGCTGCGAATGCATCAGCCTCCAGCAGAATTCAGTAATTTATTGTTACTACTTAAATGTAGTAAGGTATAAAAAGGGGGGGTTTGCAAAGGAATGTGTTTGGGTAATTGTAGAAGGAAAAAGACGCTGTAATTTAGACGGAGCGTTTAGGGTGTTGCTGTGCCTATAGATACTGAAACTTTGATTTTGCTGGTAATCATATTCCTAGCTGTAATCGCGTACACCAACAACGGAGTTTGGAGTACGGACAACCCGCTGGTTTGGGGCCCGGCAATGCTAATCTACATTCCGTTTGCGTTGTTCAATTCGATAGCCGCGGCGTTTCCCTTGATCGTTCCCATAGCGGTAGTCGCGCTTTTGGCTTACTGGAATTTTCTCGGCGACACGCTTGGAATGCCGTTGGTTACGCTGGCAATAATCGGAACCATAATCGTAATGCTCGGCGTTTAAAAAGAAGTTTGAGAAGATGGTTTTAATTGCGTGATGCAAATGGAAAGAAGCGGTTTTTGGGTTTTGATTTTGCTGCTCGTCCTTTTGGTCGAGCCTTTGCGGGATTCGCTGTGGAGCGTTTTGCTTTACGCCGACCCGCTTGCCTTGATTGCATCGCTTTTGATAGTCGGGTATTTCGCCCGCGGAAGTTGAGCCGAGAGCACTTCAACTTTTGCTTCTCAATAGTATTTTCCTGTCGGTGTCGAGAATCTTTTCGTTAATCGATTCCAAAGCCTTCAGCAGCGCGAGCGCCTCGTCAACTTTTTCTTCGAGCGTCAAATTCCCGCCAGTTTCTTTCTCCCACTGTTTTGCTGCAGCGGGCTTTTCTTCTTCGGGTTCCTCTTCCTGCCGCACTATTTCAACTTGCGGCATTTCAATTTCCTTTTCTTGCCTCTCCGAAGGGGGCTTGAACAGGCTTTTCCCTTGGGTTTCCATTATTTCGCTTATGCTGACTTGCCCGTCGTCTTTCTCCCCTGCTGGCGAGTAAGGCTTTTCGGCAGGCTCTTCCATCTGCTTGAACAATCCCCTGGACTGCGGGGCTTGCGTTTCCTGCAGTTGCGGCTTGGGCGCAGGCGCTGAAGCTGGTTTTTGCTGCGAGACGGCTTCGTCGAAAAGCTTTTCCGCGTCGCTCACGCCGAGTTCTTGCAAATTGCTTATCACCTGCTCACGCGAAAGCCCCTTGTCGAGCAGCTGCCTTATGACGATTTTCAAGTCCATGAAAAAAGAACCGTTTCCGCATTTATAACCTTTTTTTGGGGAGTAGCTCGTTTGCAAGGGCGGATGCCTTTCAAGCGCGGCGCTTGCGCAATTGCTTTAAAACGAAAAGGCGTTATACTGCGTATGGATTTGGACTTGCCTTTCGGCCCGTGGAAGGAAATAGCTTCGGCAGACTGGAACGGGATTCCAACCGGAGTTTACGCTAATCCTGAAAAGCTGCTGCTCGTAGTGGCGTTTCCCAAAGAACAGTCCGCAGGGAACGGAAACGCAAAACCTTCGGCTTTAATTCCAGCGGGAAAGCAGGGCGTGCTCGTGCTCTTGAAAAAACCGCTTTTCCTTGAGGGTAGCGCGTCGGGCGTAGAGAAATTCATGCAAGGCCAACTGCGGGATTTGAGCTTGGTTTCGAAAATCGTGGACAAAAAGCATTTTACTTTTGTTTTGCTTGAAGCCCAGCCGTTTTTCGTGGAATTCCGCAAGGAAGAGCTCGTGAAAGCCGTCAAAGAGCAGTACGACGAAATCAAGTCTCTTGCGAAACTGGCTTTCGACGTCGCCCGGAGTTACGGGTGCAGGGCGCGAGAGCTGGGTGAGACTGAGGAAAGCGTGAGCGAAAACTTGTTGGGAGACCCTGTCATGCTTTTCGCGCTGGGCGGCTTCAAGACGAAAAAAATGTTTTCCGCTTTGGACGAGAAAAGAACGGTCGTGGGCTTTTCCCCGGACGGGGCGCAGGTTGAAGTTTCGTCAAGCGAAATGCAGACTGCGCTGGTTTTGGGCGGTGGAAGGCAAGGCCGGTTGAATGCCATGCAAGTTTGCGTTGAAAACCTGCTGGTGTCAGGAATTCCGTGCATTGCAGTTGGAGAAAGCGGTTTCCTGCAGGGGCTGGCTTTCCCGAACAAGAGTTCGCTTGAACTGGAGAAAGCAGGCTTGCCGCGGGCGTCGGGCTTTCCGATGAAAAACTATGCGCTGGGAAACGGTTTTTACATTGACTTGCGGATGGTTTCGCCGAAATCTTTTTCGCAGCGCTTTATGCCCGCCGAATTGCGCGGCTTGGTTGAAGGCGCTTGGGGAGGAGCTTCGCTTGAGGAATTGCGGGAAAAGCTCGAGCCGCAAGAGCAGAAGTATTCCGTTGCAAAAGCGTTGAGGATTTTGAAGACGATCGAACGGGCGTTGCCCGGCGTTTTCGCCGCCAACTCCGCTGAGGAATTGAAAAACCCTTGGGGAGAAAAAAACGGCAGGGCGGTTTTAGTGAACGCAGGCGGGGACGAGGCGCTGCAAGCGCTTGCGGTGGAATGCGTTTTGAATTCGCTGGGAGCGCCGAAGGAAGGACAGGCGCTGGGGCTTGCAATAGAAACGGACGTTTCTAAACTTCCTCTTGAAGCGATAGCGTTGGTTTCGTCGCTTCAAAACCACGTTTTCTTCGTTTTGAGCGCTCAAGCTTTGTCCGATTCGATTTTGTCAATAGCGCCCACGCTGCAGTTGGATTTGATTGGAGACGGCGGCGAGGCGATCGCCGCTTTCGCGGGCGAGAAAAAAAGAATCGTGTTGCGCCCGGCGTTTTCCTCGGGCGGTTCTAGCTGACCGCCACGCGTTTTCAACGCTTATCTTCTCTCGAAAGCTGTTCTCAACCGTTTTTCGTGCTTTGCAGCGTAATCCTCCACTGCCTTACCGTGTTCTGGATCGACCATGAACGGCGTGTGAAACTTTGTTCCCTCCGGCGGTTTGAACGGAGGAAGCATTGATTTGCCCAACCCAGCTTTTTCCGCTTTGCTGATAGCCTCAATGAGGCCCTTGTTGAGTTCCAGGTTCCTCATGATTTCAAAGGCAGTAATAGGGTCGAATACGAAGTCGAGTATTCGGGCTTTCGTGTCGTTTTTCTTTCGAGCGATTAAGAACGCGTACGCGATGTAATCGGCGTCTTTTCTCGACAATTGCTTGTTTTTGATAAACTCTTCCAACGCGTTCTCCCCCGACGTTTGAACTAAAGCTCATGACGCGGCCAGCTTTTGCTTTTCCGCGTTTTCTTCCGCTGCCAATTCAGCCGCGTCTCCCAGCTTGTCTTCAAGGACTTTCAAAAAGATTTCCCCGAACACTTCGTCCTGCCACGCTTCCATCTTGCGTGAATTAACGAGGTGCAGCATGGGAATAAAATGTTCTACCATGTGCCCGTCGCTCAATTCCGAAAACAAGACGAGGTCGTCCGCGTCTTTCAGCGCCTTCGCCTTGTCGAAAACTTCAGAAATCCGTTCTCCCATAGTCTTGGGAGGAAGCTGGACGTTCAAAGCGATGGGCGAGGGAATAATGCGCTGCACGCGCCTGCCGGACTTCATGACGCTTTCCACTGCAGTCATGAGCTCTTGCAGGGTAACGCGCCTGGCGCGAGGGCGGTTGGGCTTCAAAATCAATTCGGGCAAGTCTTCCTGAATGAGCATTACCGGCTCTTCTTCCACGGTATATTCTTCAAGAGGCTTCCACTCGAGGGCGTCGGCCTTGAAGCGGAGCAATAGCGAAGAAGCTAGAATGACGTTGGCGGGAATGTGCAAATCCATGGATTCCCAGTTTTTGACGCGTTCGATGCACTTGTCGGCGACTTCGCACAAGTCGATGTCCCACGGGTCCATTTTCTCGCTTTGGACTAAGTCGACTAGGAATTCCCTCCACGTGGGTTGCACTACGACTTCCATCAAATCCATTTTGCGGACTCACTTTCCCGGCGGGTTAGCAGGGAAAGATAGAACGGGAGTTTTGAATAAAAACGTTTTGCCTTAGTTTTCAAGAAAAATCGTGGGAGGCAAGAATGCCGGTTGTGCTTTCGTTATGCTCTTGCAGCAACGATTTTCTGCAGTCCGAAAGGCACGATTACTGTGGTGAGGAAAGCCATTGCCGAGATTATCGAGTATTGCGCTGCGGTCAACAGAGGGCTGCCGTCAGGCGCGACTGCAGTCAACCCGTACAGCGCGATAATCAAGGCGATTTCCCCCCTCGGCACCATGCCGAACCCGACTGCGAGAGATTCTTTCTTGGAAGCGCCGAAAATCCTTGCGCCAACGCCGCACCCCAGCATTTTCGTGGCAATTGCGATGAGCGTGATTGCTGCGATGGGGAAAATGTTTTGGCCCAGCGTGCGCACGTCGACAAACATTCCGAGTGAAATGAAGAACAGCGGCGTGAAGAAAGCTTCGAGTGGGAAGAACGCCTCGAGTATCTTGCCGACGATTTTCGAGTAGTTGAGCGTTACTCCAGCTATGAACGCCCCGACTATGGCGCTCAAACCGATGTATTCAGCCACGTACGCGTAGAAAAGCATGAATGCGAGTATTGACAAGAGCGTGCGCTGGGAAATGCTTTCCTCGCGAATCCTGTCGAAGTGTTTTCTCACTATCCACTGTCCTACGAGAATGCCGCCGACCACGAAGACGAATGCTATGAACAGCACGCTCAAGAACGGGCTGAGCGCTTCCGCACTCAATCCGGTGGGAACGTGCTGCACGAGCGAGAGCAGGAGCAAGGCTAGAATGTCGTCTATTACCGCGGCTCCGAGAATGGTTTGCGCGAATCTCTTTTCCAAAACTTTGAGCTCTTGAAGCACGGCGACGGTCACGCCGACGCTCGTTGCAGTGAGCGCGGCTCCGAGGAAGACTGCGTAGAAAAAGCTTTCACCCGTGAGCAAAGCGTAGCCGTATCCGCCGAGGAACGGGATTAGCACTCCCAAGACTGCGACCGTGAGATTGCGGAGGTTGAAAATGCTTTGGATTTCCGAGTGCAATCCTATCTTGAACAAGAGGATTATCGCGCCGAGCTGGGCGAACGCCTTCACCACCCCTTCGGCTGAAACCAAGTGCGGCAGTTGCAAGGGGAAAACCGGCAAAAGCGAATTTAAAAAGCCCGAGAGTAAAGGCCAGATTAGCGATACGGACGAGGGCGAGATTAGCACTCCCAACAAAAGCAGTACCATTACCACCGGCTGGCGCAAGTATCCGACGAGCAATTCAGCCAATACTGCCGTCAAGAGCAGGAAAGTGATTTCAAACCAGATTCTTTTTTCTTCCGGAACGTCGCCGAACAGGCTGGCGCGGATTACGGAAAAGTAGAGCAGCACGGCTAAGACTATCATGATGGTGAGCGCCGCGAGAACGGCATTTTTCCGAGCTTGCCTGACTTCCTTAATCATTTCCTACACCTTAACTGCGCTTGGTTTTATGCTTGTTTGCCAGCAAAGCTCTTGCCCCCAACCCGAGGAAAAACCCGGGGACTGCAAAGATTCCGAACAGCACGTACAACGCTATCACCAGCGCGAGCAGAAGCCAAAGGCTGCGGGGCTTGCCCCAGACGAACGCCAAGGCGATGGCAAAGCCTGCCAGGAAGGAAAAAAGGTTGTACCCGAACAAAGATATTTCCATTGGAAGAGAAAGGAAAAGAAAAGATAAAAAGAAGAAGGGAAAGGGCTTTGCAGCCCTTTCTTCAAGGAATTTTAATCCTTGGAAATGTCGTATACCGCCTTCAGCGCCACGATGGCGACTGCCGGAGCGACGAAGATGGCGATGTTACCGAAGACCGGAGCCGTCCAAGAGCCGATTGCAGGCAGCTTTGCGCCGATTGTGCTCAAGCTGGTTGCGCTCAGGAGGAAGCCGATTCCAGCAACCAAAAAGTGCTGCACTTCCTTGTCGCTTATGTTGAGCAGACCGACGAGCAAACCGAGGATTCCCAATACCATGGCCACGGTAGCGTCTGTTGCCCCGAATATTCCCGCCAAAACGGCGATTACCAAACCGCCTATATACGCCCAAGCGCCTATCGCGGGCATGCTTTCTCCCTTTGCCATAATTCATTTCACCTCAAATTCTACGTAACCCCCACGGTGGCATACTAAAAGCCACTGCCGACGGTGGGTTAAGCTTGAATAACTCAACTATCCGCAGCGCCTATAAAAAGTTTGTTTCCATCGTCAAGCGCCGAAAAAGCTGTAGTGGCTGGAGCTTGCAGCAAACACCACTGCTTCCGCTTTTACAGCTTATTCTTCGACAATTAGCGTTCCTTTCATTTCACTGTGTCCTGAACCGCAGAACACGTTGCAGAAAAAGCTGAAGGTTCCTGCCTTGTCTGCGGTGAACTCAACGGTAACTTCCTGTCCCGGCTGGAGGTTGGCGTCAACGCCGAAGTCTGAAAGCTTGAAACCGTGCTCCACGTCAATGCTCTTTACCTTGAGTTTGACTGTGTCGCCTTTGGAAACGCGGATTTCCGACGGTTCGAAAGCCCATTTCTTTGCAATCATGGTGAACTCTTTCACCGCCCCTTGCGCTGCGCTCGGCGAGGGCGTGGCTGTAGCCTGCTCGGTCGGTTGAATGCTGGCTGTCGGCAGTGCGGTAGGAACGGGCGTTGCAGTGGCTGTTGCCGTGATTTGCACTTGCGTGGGGGTTGGTGCAGAGGTCTGCTGGACGCAGCCCGCTAGAGCCAACGCTACGAAAGCGATTATTGCCAAGCCGATTGTAAATTTCATTCCAAATCCCCCCGTTACTAAAAATAGTTTTAACTGGTTTCAATAACTGGCGTGAGAATAAAGCTTTTTGCTTTAAGCAGAAGGAGAAACCATTGGATTCTCCTCTTCCTTCAGGAGTATTGCTCTTGGCGCCTTTTGAACGAGAGAAAGATTATGGCGAGAAAGGCGATTATCGCAACTGCGACCCAACTCCAGGATACTTCCTGCTTTTTGGCGGTTATTTTGACGGTCTGGGGTTCGGTTGAAGTTCCTTCCTGCGATTCAAGCCAAATGGGAATGTTTTCTGAAGGAGGGTTGTCTATGCTAACGGTCACTTCCGCGCTTTGCCCCGGCTGCAGGTTGAGAGGCTGTTGGGTTGCTAGCACATAGCCCGTAGGCAGCATTGCTTTTACTCCGGTCAACGGCTTTTCTCCGGTGTTGCTTACAATTAGGGTAATGAACAAAGTTCTCTTTCCGTTTTCTTCCCGCAAGCTCGACTGCTTCATTTGCATTTCAAGCCGCGCAAACGGCTTTTCGACGTACAAAACCATTTGCTTTTCAACGCTCTCCCCGCCAGCGTCAATCCTGGCGGTGATTGTTTTCGCGTCTTGCTTTTCAGAAGAAGGAATGTTGAACGTCAAGAGAATGCCTTGAACCGAATTCGCCGGCAAGTCAATCTGTTGCGCTGCAATCCACGATTCCGGAATTCCTTCGAAAGAAACGTGCGCGTTGCGCAAGAGCTTGCCGAAGCCGTTTTTCACGGTGAGAAAAACTTTCGTCTCCAATCCCGCGAAAGCCCTGAGCGACTCTTGCCCCACTTCGAGCCCGTCTCCAGAAGACTGCCCGGCTGCGAGAATGGTAAGGTTGAACGAATAGGCTTTGGCTATGCTGGACGTGCGCACTACCACAGGCAATTTGATTTTGCCGTTCTTCATGTTCCGCGAGGGAGTTACCACGAGATTCGCCTGCTTTCTCTCGCCTGCTGCTAGGGAGAATGAAGCTGGCTCGGGCTTTACGAGCAGTTCTCGCGGGGGGCTGATTTCGATGGCGAAGTTTTGCGTTATCGACCCGTTGTTGAAGATTTCGAACGGAAGCAGCACGCCCACCTGGCCTTTCGAAACAGAATACTCCTGCTGCGTTTTAATTGCGAAACCGGTTTTGGCGAAAACCTCGAAGCAGTAATCGCGAAGGAAAACGGGGATTCCGTTGTACGAGAGTACGAATTCATAGCCGTAAACGTCCAAAATCGTGGAAGGCTTGGGGTTGATTGAAATCAAGATTTCCTGCGAATCTCCTTGCTTTACTTCCAAAATCTCGGGAGTCACACTCAAAGCTTGCGACGCCTGCGCGCCAGCATTCAACTCGACGTCGAACGAGCCTTCGATTTCCCCGTCGTTGCGGACTTTAAGCCTTATTTTGGTTTCCTCGTTGTGAGGCGCTATCGCGCATTTCAACGGCTCGTTCTGCAAAACCAGCTGCAGTTTTTCTGAGTAAACGAAGATTTGCGTTGGAAAAGAGTAAAAGAATTGCGCTCCGTCGTTGTTCGTGACGCGCGCGGTGAACGCCTGCGCATAACGGTTGGAGGGAGTGCCAGGCGGAATTGAGATTTTTATCGAAACGGTTTTCTCCTGCCCTCCTTCAACTTCAACGTCGCTTGCGGAAAAGCGCGTCGCCCCGCTGAAGAACCCTTCGCTCGCAAGGCGCACGTAAATCTTGGTGTTCCTGTTGTTGGTGATGCGAATGCCATACGCAAGCTCGTCTCCGGGCCTGCCGGACTGGTTGGTTGTCGGAGTGAAGAAAAGTTCGAACGGGTCGGTTTCCTGCACCGGCGCCTGGCTGACGGCCAGCGAAAGGGCTTTGGAATCGCAATTCTCGTTTGTTCCAGCGCTTATCGAAAGCGGGATTTGGAACGAACCAGCGAGGGCGCTTTTAGCTTCGAGCTGGAACAATGCTGATTGCGTGGGTGCGAGCGTGGTGTAAGGCGATTGGGCGAAAGAACATTCGAGGGGATAGTCGCATGATGCTGAAAGGGAAACCAACTGCGAGTTGATTCCAGTGTTCGTGAGCGTAATGGGATATACCGCGTTGACTCCGGTTTGCGCCTGTGCGGTTTGCACGAGCGAAACGTCCAAGTACGGGCACTGCGCCAAAACGAGGGGCGCGAAAAACAAAAGCGCTATGAGGGATAGCTTCGGTTTCATGTGAAATTATTCTGCCGAATCTTGCTTAAAAAAGCTTGTCGAGGCGGCTGCTGCGCCAAGTTTTCAGTATATCGGAAAACGCTTGCACAACTCCTTGATTTCAGCCCGCACTTTCACCCTCTCGCCAGCGTCCCCGCGCTTGTCGATCGTGCGCTGGATGAATTGCGCGACCATCTCCATTTCCGGCTCTTTCATGCCCCTGCTCGTCAAAGCAGGAGTGCCCATGCGTACTCCGCTAGGGTCGTAAGGCTTGCGAGTGTCGAAAGGAATGGCGTTCTTGTTGCACGTTATTCCAGCTTCGTGCAGCAAATCCTCGGCCTGCTTTCCTGCGATGCCCTTGTTCGTCAAGTCAATTAAAACCAAGTGATTGTCGGTGCCGTCGGTAACGAGCTTGAAGCCGTAGTCCATGAGGCATTTCGCAAGCGTAAA
>DATDSY010000011.1:0-12323 GCA_035291125.1 Candidatus Norongarragalinales archaeon | reverse complement strand
CCGTCTTTGTACGTAAAGCTTTCGAAGTTCGCTTGACCGCCTTGCGGTCGCATCGCATCGACGTTTAAAGCAAAGTTGACGTAACGCGTTCCTTGTTGCACGTTTGCGCGCGAGTAAGATCGCCAGACAGAGTTTTCCTTGCATTGGTTGGTGTTGTTGTTCCATTCCAAGCAGTAGTAAAAGTGGAAGTCGTGGTATCCATAGGGAATGTTTTTGACCGCAAGCATTCCGCCCGCGTCCGTAGAATTGAGAATTGAGCCGAACTCGTCGTCCACAGAAATCATGGCGTTTGCAATGGGCAAGCCGTTGGCGCTGATGTATTCGTCGTTCGGCGGCAGCGCGTCACTAAACGCGGTGAGGTTCAATACTACGTTCGTCGTGGAGTCGGGGCAGTTGCACGTGAAACGCCTTTCAGTGTTGCCGTTGAGGTAAACGTTTTGGTCGTAGCAGGCGTTGTTGTTTGGGCAAGAGACTTGCACTCTCCGGTCGCCGCGCTCGCTGGGAATCACGATTTGCCCGTTTCTTCCCGCAGCGCCTCGGTCTTCGCCGTCGATTTTGAATTTCGCTCCCCACACGGGTTTGTTGGTTGAATTGAATACGGTGGCGTACAAGCGCGCCGTTTCCGGCGTCACGATGACTTGCCTGTAGTTGTTTTTCTGGTAGTAGCCGTGCTTGAATGAGTTGAGAGAAAATTGCTTCAATCCTGTTTCAGTTGCGTTCCAGTCGAACCAATACCTTCCCTCTTGCGAAGTGTTTTGCCAGTCCGGCTGTAGGGTGAACGGGTTGAACGTGGTTACGTACGCGCCGTCCAGCGGCGTTGAGTTCTGCTGGTCTGTGAGGTAAACGTCGTACTGCACCGCCTCGTTCTTGTAATACCGCTGGCGCAAGTTTTCCACTTGCGAGTTCATGAACAGCGGCTGCTTCCAGTACTTTTGAATTGACTGCGTGTTGTCGTTTTCGTTAGATTCTTGAATGTCGTTCCAATAGTCAGCCGTGGCTGTAAGATTATGGTTTCCCACGGGGAGGTTGACTTGAATGGCGCCGGTGGTGGAATTGCCTGCTTGAATGGATTGGCAGAAGGCAGCGGCGTCGTTGCCGTCGATTTTCAGTCTCGTGCAAGACATTGGCGCGCTGACGTTGTTTGTTTCGCTGGTAGTGACGTAAATCGTTGCAGGCTGTCCGCCAGTGGGGTTGCCGGGAAACACGTAGATTTGAGTCACTTGGAGGTTCGGGTTGCCGTTTCCAACTTGCGGTGAAGAAGACGATTTTTTGGCAACCGCGTTTAAATAACCGAGTCCGCAATAACTCAGAATGAATGTCTTATGCCGGTATACTCCGTTCTGCCACTGGTTATATGGCGAAAACCAAGCAGTCCAATAAACTGTGTTGTTGTTAGTGCCTCTGTAGAGCAAGTGATACCACGCTGGAAACGACGTCCATTGCGTCATGAAACTGCCCGAGGGCGCGTACAATTGCGAGAAAAAGTAGTATATCATCGTTCCATAGTCGTTTTGGTTGGTATAGTTGAAGTCTACTGACGTCAAGTTTTCAGTCGGATTGAAAAAGGGTTTGAGGGGGCGTCCATCCTTGGCTTCCAAATTGCAAGTTTGCACGTCGTTTCCCGCTACAACGTGGTAGGGCGCGTTGGCATCGAATTCCGAATTGTTTGCGGCGTAGACTTTAAAGTAAAACGCGCCTTGGGCGCGTATTGTACAGTCTCTTATTTCGCCGCGGCCTATGGGGTCACAGGTTATGTATGGTTCGCTCGTGCAGCTGGAATAGGTTTTAAGCCCGTAATTTCGGTTTTCTGGGTTGACCAGCGTTACTCGAATGATCAAAAGGTCTTGAACATAGCCCTTGTACCAGTCTACATCTCCAGGCGCGCTTAGCTTTTGTTCGAAAAACGTAGTGTCATTGAGATTGTAAAAATTGTGGTCGGTGGTTGCGCAATTGTCATCGAGTTCTGCAAACGCCCCCCGCGCCAGTAGCAAAACGAACAATACTGCGAACAGGCTTTTTTTCAAATCAAACCCACCTTACTTTTCGTTAACGCGCGAGAAACTCCCACCACGGCTTCTGCATGCTTTCAACGGAACCGTCTTGAGCGTTGACGACCGCGTTTACGGAATATTCGACCGGCAATATGCCTAGCATTTTTGCTTTCTTGGTTGCACTGACTTCGTAAACCGGCTGGAACAAACGCGTTTTCAATTCAATCGATTGTGCATCTAATGCTGAAGGAGTCGGGCTTATGGTTGCAAGCGCTTGGTCCGGCAAAACGCCCAACGGCTTTCCTTCGATTTCAATTCCCGCGTTTCCAAAACCAACTTGCGTGCCGTTCGCAACGCTCGCCTTGACTCCTTGAGATTCTATAGTCAAGCCCTCGGGTTCAGAAGAAACCGTGGCCGTTTTTTCTCCGGCTTCGTTTGAAACGGTCACCGTTATGACGTTGGCGGTTATGGGTGAAACCGTTTCTTCAACTGCAGTCTGCGGTGTAGGCACGGCAGTCGGAACGGGTGTTGGTGAAGGTGACGGTGAAGGGCTCGGGGTTGGCGTCGGCGAAGGCCAAGCGTACGGTGTTGGAGAAGGAGGAAGCGGCGGGCGCAAATAACGATCGTCGAAAGAAATGTTTATGCCGTAATGCCTTGAAATAGCGTCAATCTTGCCTGCAGGTATTGTTGCATAGAAAAAGAAGTTTTCAGCGTCAATTCCCTCAATAACCGCGCCGTACTGTTCCTGAAATACTGCCGCGTAGCTTCTGGTAGCCCCTGCTGGAGAGGAAACGCAGCCGTAGCCAATGATGTAATCGCTGGGGTCGCACGCTTTCTGCCACCAAGTAACCTTCAAGTGCAGGATTTCATCTGGCTTGTTCGCGTAATAATCTAATGCCCTTCCGACTTCCTTGTCCATTTGAAAGTGCTTTTCCAAGGGCGCAGTGTTGTTTTCATCCAATTCGGGAATATCGTCATGCCGCAAGAATCCCATTGGTGATGCGGTTCCATCGAGAAAACTGTTGATGACGAACTCGTAATCATCCTTCCTGAACGTCCCCCACATGGACTGTGGGCCGACCAAAACTTTGTTTGTGGAAGTCCAAGCCGCGTCTTTCATGGCTTGGTCTAGATAATTGCTGACAATTCCCTTTTTCTCTCCCGAACTTACACACTGCCCGAATTTCGCAACGTCCAAGCCGATTGCGCGAACGTGTTTTTCCAAAAGCGCTTCGTCTTGCACCTGCCCTATGCTGTCATGAACTTGTCCTGCAAACTCCTTGAGCTTGCCTTGGTCCCTGGCGCACTCTCCCGCCTCGTGAACCAATTCGTCGTTAACATACTCGCCGTCCGCAAGAAGCCGACCGTATACCGGTCTGTATTCAACTCGAATCTTGTCGCCGTACTCTTCCTTCAAATCGTCCAAAAGGTTGAACAGGTAGTAAGTTGTGGGGTATTGCAAGTTACCGTAAAACATGATGGGCACGACGTTTTGTGGTGGAATGCCCGCAGGCGGGCCAACCGGTTCGTTCACTATGTTCTTGAATTTTTCAACCGAACCCTGGCTTGTAGCCGCGGAACCCCCGCCTTGAATGTTTTGAACTGCAAACGCACCATCCGTGACTGTAATTTGAGACGCAGGGACGCATGTTTCAACCCCATTTGAGTCTTTAAAGCAGGCTACTGCCTGGCCTTGCATTGTCGCTCCGCCTTCGGCGAAAGCAGCCTGAGCGACCACTAGCGTAATCAAACAAACCGCGAGAACGCTTTTTTCCCAACCCATTTTCCAACCGCCTCCTACCAAACCTGCCGACAACCGGATATAATGAGTCGGTTGATTAAAAATCAACTAAAAGTTTCACGGAACTCCACCGAATGCTTTTAAATTGCTGGAGACAGGTAGAATTATGAAAAAATCGGGTTTTGCACTCTTTCTAGCGTTTATCGTGTTTTCCGGCTTTTCGGCCGCCAATCCCGGTCCCAACTCCTGCGGAATTATCAACGAAAGCTATTCGCTGACGGAAGACATCGTTTCGGAGAATGGAACCTGCTTTACTATTGCTGCGAACAACATTACGTTGGACTGTCGAGGGCATACGGTGACTTTTGCTCTAAATGAAACTTCTGCAGGAAAAGCTTTAGAAAGCACAGGAAACGATTTCGTCACAATAAATAATTGCATTTTTGTCGAAGGAGCCGGCGCTACGCTTGGGGCAGCAGTCTATTTTCAAGACTCGAAAAAAATAAATTTTTTACATAATGTTATTCAAACCGCCCGCTATGGATATGGCTTGGGTTTTGGGGGGATATTGGAAGATAGCCTCTTTTCAAAAAACAATATTTCTAATGTACAACACGCGGTCCTTTTCTATGGGAACGCCCGCCCTGCTAGAAACTCATTTTCTGGTAACATTGTAACTACTTTTGGCGAGGGTAATATTCCAATAATATTACATCGCGGTCAAAATAATAGTTTTGAAGAGAATATTTTTTCTTCCAACTCCATGAGCGCCCTAGCTATTCGAAATTCTAACTACACCTTGATCATAAATAATAGCTTTTTACATTCCGGCGGGATAGATCTCTTTGCCAGTAATGAAACGTTAATAGCAAACAATGTTTTAGCTGTAAATCTTTCTGCGCTATCCGCTCAAGAAACACTTAATACCCGAGTTGTCAAGAATGTGATTTTGACGACAACGCCTTTCGTGTCCATCGGCTTTGCAGAGACGGAAAACTCGGTTTTTGAAAATAATTTTATTAGCGGAGTTGGCTGGGCTTGTGTACTATTGAGCAACAGCAGCAAAAGCCTGTTTGTAAACAATACCCTTGTTTGCAATTCCGGAGTTGCATTATTTGGTGAGTCTCAGAATACCCTATTTTTTGATTCAGTATTAAAAACCAAAACTAGCTCGTTCCATTTCTATCATGAACAATATTATGGAAATTATTCGAATTCGACGATCAAGCTTGTAAACACCACATTTGATAAGACGACCGTATTATTCGACGAGTATACTAGCTCGAAACTAACCGTTTCTTGGTATCTAGACGTGGGTGTTTTTGGCAAGGGCGGCGTGGCGCTTTCCAACGCCAGCGTTTTGGTGAAAAACAAGGATGGCGTAGTATACTCTGGTTTTACTGACGCCAACGGCAGGATTCCCACGCAAACTCTTGTAGAGTACGTGCAAACGGCGCAAGGCAAGAATTACTCTTCCCCTTACATAGTGTCTGCGCAATATAAGGACAAGTGCGATTACAAGAAAACCGCTTTAGAGGAAAGCACGGCTATAAAACTATCCCCCTCCAGGCCGTGCCTCAGCTCGAGAGGCTGAAGTGAGCGTTGTTCTTGAGCAGAATTCGCTAGTCGAATAGTTTCCGTCAGATTCCCCCCTTTTTGATAGCCGAAGTTATCAAAAATGATGCCTTTGAATATGCGAAAGTAGGTTGGCCGCCTCGCGGGTAAGCACGGCTTCTTCGGATGCGGTTGGCGACAAAAGAAAAGTCAAACGGATTTCTGGCGTTTTTCACTTCCAGCCTTTCGCTTGCTTCAGCACTTCTTTCGAAACGAGTTCGTACTCGAGAAAGTTCGGCGTGAGCACTGCCATTTCCTGCTTCCAGATTTTTTGAATTGCTTTTATCCTGCCTTCAAACTCGTTGAAGCCGAATTTCTTTCCGTAAACATCGAGTTTCGCCTGCACGACCGCCATTTCGGGGAAAGCGTTTTTCTTCAGGAGGAAGTACAAGTCGAACAAGTCTCTGGCCGATTCCCTCGTCAGTATGGCCCGGACTTTTTCAGCCGAAATTTCTTTCGCGTTCATCACCAGCGTTTGGTACGGGAGCAAGTCAGGGTACGGCGGGTTTATTGAAATCGCGTCCGGTTTGAGCAGCGTTTTTTCCCTGAGGCTGAAATCCATGGAAACAGTCCCTTCGCTTACGCCCGTTCCGTTGTACAACGGCCCGCGAAAACGCAGTTTAGCCGCGGCTGAAACGCCCGTTGTTTTGGTTTTGACGCTTATGCCCGCAAACCCCGCTGAAGACAGGAATGCAGCCAGGGAGTCGAAGTCGGGCAACGCGCTTTCGTTTAGGGTGAAGTCCAAGTCTTCGGAATAACGGGGTAAAGCGAACGCTTTCTGAAGGCAAGTTCCGCCCTTGAATACGCCCGAGAAGCCGCTTCTCGACAAAAACGAGAGAATCCAGTGCTGGGCATAGTCTTTTTCCTTCTGTCCCAAGTTGAAGCCCGGCGGGCCGAATTTGTTCAAGTCGCTTCTATCGAGCATTTTTCACCACAGCCTCTCCAGCCTGCGCAAGCCGCTTGTGGAAAGCGTTTTTCTCGCCTCTTCCAAGCTTATTCCCGGCTTTGCCTCCAGCATTACTGCTTTCGGGCAGGCGCGGGGTGCGTTCAAGCAATCGGCAAAAGCCTTTTCCGGCGTTGCAAGCAAAACACCGTCTTTCGCCTTGAAGCCCTTGAAAAATCCTCTCTTGATTTTGTATTCCTTGGCTTTATAGCCGGGAATTTCGTAAGCCTTGGCGTTGCGTAAAACAGCAAGCTGCACGAACTTCGGGATTTGCGTGGTCAAGCCGTGCAAATACAATGCAGAGTGGAAGGAAACAAAGCAAGGTTCCGAAACCCTGCACGCTATGGCTTCGGGCGCGGCGTTTGCGAAAGCCCACCACCCGCGCTTCACCAAAAAAATTTCCCCCTTGTTTTTCAGCCTGTGCAGCGCAACCCGCGCGTAGCCGGAATTGCCCACGAGCGCGGCATACTCCCGCGTCCTGAACGCCCCCCTGCCCGTCTTCCTCAATACCTCAAGCGCCCCACCCATGTTAACACTTTTTACATAGTTTGTTATCATTATTGATAACAAACCACTATAAAAACGTATCGTTGTGGTTGGCGGCCGTTTGGGCTTAGTTTTTCTTTGGGTGGAATCTCAAGTATCCCGCATAGGCGAGTACTGCACCGAACAGGAGGAGAATCCAGTTTCCGGCAGCTGCAGTGAACAATCCCGTCAGCCCGCTCGCCTGCGGCGCAGGCTCGGATGCTTCTTCTTGCTTTGCAAGCTGTAGGTTTGCTTGGGCCGAAATCACGGTTTTGGGGTTGTTGGCTTGCTTCCAGCCTGTTTTTTCAGCTTGGTACGTCAAAATGCCTGGCGCAAATGCAGTAAAGCGGACTATGCCGTTTTCGCCCGTTTCCAGCAAGACGATTCTCTCACCTTTCGCATAGACGCCTACGTGGACTCCTTCCAACGGCGCACTAGTACGTTTGTCCGTGACTTTCACTTCAACTTGCTCTCCTGCGAACGCTGCATACGGTACGGTCAAAAACAGGTTTTTCTCTTCAACAAGCGTTTCCAAAGACGCTTGCGCTGCCGGGGCAGGCGCCGTGCTGGTTCCTGTAAACGGTAGGTAAACGTCGCCGCCTTGCGTCGACCCGCCTCCGCCGTTGCCGCCTGAAGGGGCGGGCGTCGGTTCGGGGGTGGGCGTTGGAGTAGGCTGGGGGCAGCCTATCCTGTCCGCGATGACACAAGGGTCTGGCGTGGGCGTTATCGTAGGCTGGGGGCAGTCTATCCTGTCGGCAATAATGCAAGGGTCGGGCGTAGGCCTGGGGCCGGGATACGGCGCTTCTGTCGGGGAAGGCGAGGGGCTGGGTGAAGGCGTGGGAACGCAGTCTGCACGCCCGTCGGAACAAGGATCTCCGTCGGCATACACGAAACCGAACAAGCCAATAAGAAAAACCACTGCAAGCAACTCTTTCATTTCGACCATCTCCTTTTCCTGCTGTAATCTAACGGGCATCCGGACGGTCAAATAACTTCGGTTGATAAAAAATCAACCAGAAGTTGAATAATTCCCGGTTTACAGGACCGCGGGTGGCAGGCTTGCTAGTAGTGGCAGTGTGCGGCGAGCGTGTTTGGCTGTTCGACTGCGCGCGTGGTGAGCTTGATTTGCCTCGTTTTCCTGCCGTTTTTCGACGTGTAGTCCAGCTGCCCGATGTAGCAAAAGTCTTTCTTTAGCGCCAATCCCGTTTCTTTCTCCAGTTGTTTCCTGAGCGTTTCAAGCAACCCGCCATGGGCCGAAGTGCTGAATGGTTCGAGTTTGCTTCCGGCAAAACGGATTATCGGCCTTACCACCAATAGTGAGCTGTCGGCCTGGTGTATTACCACGGCGAATTCAAGCCGCTGGATTTCCCCCGCGTTTTCAACCGGGTTTTTGCGAGTTTCTTTTTGCATTTCCAACAACCTTCCATCCTCCCCTTACAGAAACACCCTGCCGACTAGGGGTTAAAACAACTAGGTTGAGAAAAAGTAAACTAAAAGTTTAACGGCGCGGCTGGGGGTTGTCGAGCGCCGGCCGGAAGCGCGCCTTATAGCAGAAGGCAAAAATACTGGAACTTTTTCCCTGCCTTCTGCGACTAGCGAAAAGCTGCAAAAGTTCAATTATTTCCGCTTTTCGCTATTACGCTTTCAGTTCGGCGAGCGTTTTCTTCTTCCACTTTTTGAACTCTACCAGGTTCAAGCCCAAATAGTGCAAGTCGTCTAGAGGAAAAGAAGTTATCACGAACGCCAGTTCCCTTGCAAAACCAGCTATTCCCTGGTCTCTCAAGATTTTCTTGTACGCACGCCAGTCAATGCCGGCTTTCAAGCACAGGGAAAGGATATCTATCGAGTCCTTTCTCCCTTTAACCGAATGCCTTCGGTCTATTTCCGCGCCTTGCTTCAACACAAGCAAAGCTTCGGGAGTGGCGAGTGTAAAGCCTTCTCTTTTGGCAGAGTATTTCGAAAGCACTTTTTCCGGCGGCAAGGCGAGTTTCGAGTAGAACGTCGCGTAAACGTCGACGTCGAAATCCCGAAACTTGATTTCGTACTTCCGCAAGCGCTCGTTTTTCTGCAAAGGAAAACGGCTTTTGAGTTTTCCGAGCGTTTCGAAATCAACTATGAAATCTATGTCTTTAGACTTCATGGCTTTAGTCCACACGAAAACCGCCCAACCGCCAATCAAAGTGAATTCAAATTCCCCCTGCAATTCCTTAAGCTTTTCCCAGCTTGCCTGCGTCGCCTGTTCGCTCCAAAACTCATCCAAGCAACTCACGCTCCAACGCTTTTGCAAACTCCGCAGCGTACCATTCCTTGTTGTTCCACAAGTCTACGAAAACCAGCGAAGGCGGCGCGCAACCCTTTCTTGCGAAAGCGAAAAGCTGCTCGGGCGCCTGCAAGACGAAAAAATTCGGCTTGCGTTCCGACGGCGGAAAACGTTTTTTCAACTCGCCGAGCGATCGTTCGCTTGCATACAGGTAGGTTTCGCTGTAATCGCTTGGCGCGTTGCCGTAAAGGCGCTTGAACGCAGCGAAAGACGTTGGCAAAACCCCTTGCGGCACAAGCCGCTCGGCTTCGGCAACGCTATCCACGCTCGTAGCATAGCTCACGCGCAACTCGTGAGTGCTCGCCCAAAACAGCAATAGCTTTCGCTTGTCCAAAAGCTCGAACCCCCGCCTTGATGTCCTGACCGCGCCCATTCTCTTCAACGGCCCGAGCGCGTGGTTTACCGTGCTTATAGAAATGCCCAGCTTCTTGGAAGCTTCCAGCTGGCTTTCAGCAAGGCCTTCCGCCATAATCAAGTACACCAGCTCGCTTTTCCTCATATTTCGATTTTGCCGTTCGTCATTTAAATACCTTTCGATAAATATCGAAAGCTTAAATACTGGTGGCATTTGAAATTGAAAGCCAAATTGGGCGCGTAAAAAATTGGTTCCAGACCGCGGGTCAACTGGGAGCAAATCATTCGTCAGGTAATTTTTCTTGTTAGCCTTAATGATGGCGTTTTTGCTCCCCAACACTGCTGAAACTCTTGAAAAAAGTAATTTGCCAGTAGCTGATCTGTAAAGTGAAAAGCCAGATATGCATCGGGAAATGCCCTGGCGAACATCACTTCCTGATTTTTTACCCCAAATATCCTGAGGTAATCTCCCGTTTCAGTTTTAACCTTTATTCGCGTCGAGTTTAATTCGTGCAGGAATTTGGCGAATTCGCTTGATTCTCTGCCTTCAGGGATTATGAACCTCATCAGAACGCCACGAGTTGCAGCTCTCTCTAGTGCCTCGTAGAATTCTTTCGGGAAATCAAACCCGCTCCTACTCTGGCCAAAGAGCAAGTCACCGCTTTTCGTCCTATCCACCATTTCTGCCAATGCAGACACATTTTCAGTCCTGCTGAAATAAACGCGGGCATTTTTGTGGAGAATCAGTTTTCCTTCTTTTATTTTCAGTTTCTTTACAGAATGTTCGGCTTCAAGACTCCTGCCCAGCGTAATAAGCTGTTTCACCCACAGCTTGTCGAGAGAAATTTCGCGTTTTTCTTTAACTGCAACATCCTGGCTGATTAGCTGTTTTATAGCCTTGTGAATTCCCTGGTACGTTACGTTAACGTTTTTTTCAGTGCAAATTTTGTCAAACAGTTGCCTGGTCGTTTGAGCGCCTTCTTTCTGCAGGATTTCAATTATAAAATGTTTTACGTCCTTTTTGCCAACACCAAGAAACGGAAGGGAATCCATCTGCGTATCTTACTCGCGTAGTTCGTTGCCGAAAACGAGTGCGACGACGGTGCCAGAACCTTGGGGAACGGCCATCGGACCGATTTCGCCCATGTTGTAGCAACCAAATATTGGTACGGTGCTCAAGTTTCCAACCCTTATTTTTTCGATTTCGTTTATGCCGTGAACGTCAATAATTGCCTTGATTGCCGCACAGGAGTTAAGGAGTACGCCCAATGGTTTTCTAATGTTGCCTTCCCTGCATGCTTCCAAGATTACTCTTTTTGTTGTTTCGGTTATTTCCTCAGGACTGGTTTTGCTTATCTGCGCTATATCCCCTTCATTAAACGGATTACTAAATCTGATTGTGTTTCCTTCAATAACCATGGGAAAACCGTGTGCACCGTCACTGACGCGCGTTAACGGCGGTGTTTTGTTCTGAGCAATTAGTTCTTTGATGAATGTAGGTAGTGATTTTTTGAGCTCTTTTGGCGCGAGTCCCGTTTCTCTAACATACACTTCTAATGCCGGTTCATAACCCTTAATTTTGCCATCTTCAATCACTGCCATTTCAGTAACCGCGCCTTCTTTCGTCCGTACTTTAAAATGATGTTTTGTCAGTGGCGTATAACCGTGGAGTCTTCTAACCCCGATTTTTAATTTCGTATGGATGCAAACAAAAATTATTGCGTCATCGTATCGTTCTGTATTGCAAAATTGAACTGTTGGGTCAAAATTCCAATTGCTTCCCGCCAGCCCGCCTATTAGGGGAAATGCATTGCTGAATCTATTAGCGAATTCCGTTAGAAAGCCTGGGGCAATAGCCTTCATTCCAGTGTCGCGTTTGTATCCAGGAAAGAATACGATTCCTAAGTCCGGAAACCTCTTTTCGAAGCCAGCTTTTTTCTCAAGTAGGCTTAAAATGTCATTAAACGAATTTTCAGCGTAGTGGCTTTGTGTTATCGGCAGAACGATTGGTACTGCTCTGAATATTTCATCATCTGCGCAAAAAACAGTTACGGTTATAGTCCTGTGCAAGCTCCTGTTATTTATTTCGCCTATGGTGGTGCTGCCGCTTAACGGCGCAGTCCTCGTAATCGAAACTATGCCCTTCAGCAGTTCCTTATAGTTTTTTTCATATTCGCCAGAAGCAAAAACCAAGACCAACTGCATTTTTTTGTCGCTTTTAATTTGTTTTAGCGCCTTTTCCGCCGCTTCCTTGCCTGCCGTAAACGCGTCTTTTTCCACCGAGCTTCCGGTTCCGATTTCCAAGTACGGCGCGCTTGTGGATTTTGAATAGTTTTTGTCGGCGGTTTCGGCGAATTTCCTGAGGCTTTTGATCCACGCCGCGTCCAATTCGTACTTCCGGTCTTGCGCGACCACTATTTTTTCCTTTACCAGCTGGTTCAAAACCTTGTGAACGCCTTGGTACGTAATGTTCAAATGCTGCGTGTCCCTGACTTCGGAATAGACTTGCCTCGCGTTCAACGGCCACGTTTTGGCCAGGGTGTCGATGACTGCGTCTCGCGTATCGGCCTTCATGGTCTTCAGGGTTATCGGGGTTCCCATTCTATATTAATATTCAGTAGCGCTTTTTTAAACTTTTAGTTGATTTTTAATCAACCGAGGTCTTTTCTTTTTCCTTCGAATAGTGTTTTTTGGTTGCGGGGGTCAAATTGCAACGAGAGGGTTGCAAAAAAACTTCCGAAAGGGGCGTCTCCTTGGGGTTCCTGATTCTCCCTTTCTCGCCCCCGCAATTTTTTCAACCGTCTTGCTAGCGAATAGCGTGCGTTTATTTCTTTG
>DATDSY010000010.1:0-2063 GCA_035291125.1 Candidatus Norongarragalinales archaeon | reverse complement strand
AATCTCGTTGTGCGGGTAAGTGTCGGTGCGCGAAATGTCGTCGAGAATCAGCGCGTCGCACTGCACGTGGCTTTTCGCGTATTTTGCTCCTGGGTTGATGCGGAGCAGGCCTCGGTAAGTGGCGTTGCCGCCGTTCATGCTGATGCTTTTCGCAACGACTTTGCTCGTAGTGTAAGGCGCGGCGTGCACTACTTTCGCGCCAGTGTCTTTCCAGCTTCCTTCGGTCGAAAAAGTCATGTTGTAGTTGCTAGTGCTCGCGCCTTCGCCTTTCAGGATGCTCATGGGATAGAGCATAGTTACCTTGCTTCCCAGGCTGCCGTCGATCCACTGCATTTTAGAATTTTTTCCAACAATCGCCCTCTTTGTGTTTAAGTTGTAGACGTTTTTGCTCCAATTCTGTACGCTGGAATAGGCTCCCTCCGCATTTTCTCCAATAAAAATTTCTATTACTGCGCTGTGGACTGATGCTTCTTCATAGCGGGGGGCTGAACACCCTTCGACGTAAGATGCTTTGGCTCCGTCTTCGATTGCGATGAGCGTGTGTTCGAACATTCCTTCGCGCCCCGAATTCATTCGGAAATAGTTTTGCAGGGGCATGCTTACCTTCACGTTTTTCGGGACATACAAAAACGTGCCTCCGCTCCACACGCTGTAATGCAGAGCGGCGAGCTTGTTGTCGGTAAACGGAACCGCGCGCATGAAGTGTTTTCTAACCAACTCCGGGTATTGTTTCAGGGCAGTGTCCATATCCGTGAATATGACGCCCTTGTCTTCCCATTGTTTCTTTAAGTTGTAGTAAACGCCTTCGCTCTTGAATTGCGCAATGCTTCCTGCCAGGTATTTTCGTTCGGCCTGCGGCACTCCGAGCTTTTCGAAAGTTTCCTTGATTTCCTTTGGGACGTCCTCCCAGTTTCTCGCCTTCTGCTGAACTTCCGGCTTTGCATAGTACGCGATTTCGTCGAAATTGATTCCGCCCAAATCTGCACCCCACGCGGGCGTAGGCCTGCGCGAAAACTCTTGAAAAGCCTTCAGCCGCAATTCCAGCATCCACTTGGGCTCTTTCTTGTATGCGGAAATCTCGCGCACGGTTTTTTCGCTCAAACCCTCGTCGAATTTCACGGCAAGCTTTTCCTTGGTGTGGAAATCGTATTGCGTGCGGTCTACTTCCGCTATTGCTGCGCCAGACATTTTCAAGCCCCTTCCTTCTCGTTGTACTCGATTCCCATTTCCTTGAGCAGTTGCACGTAGCCCTTCTCTTCCAATTGCGCGGCAAGCTCGTGCTTTCCGCTTTTCACAATCCGCCCGTCAACCATGATGTGCACGAAGTCTGGGTTCAAGTGCTTGAGAATGCGCTGGTAATGCGTGATTACGATTATTCCCGTTTCCTCAGCCTGCGCCTTCACGACCTTCGCTACCGTCTTGAGCGCGTCGATGTCCAAACCCGAATCGATTTCGTCGAGCAAAGCAATTTTCGGCTTGAGCATGCGCAGTTGCAGCACTTCATTGCGTTTTTTCTCCCCGCCGGAAAAGCCCGCGTTCAAGGCGCGTTTCGAAAAGTCTTCACCCAAGCCTACTCCCTCGAGGCTTTTCTTGAGCAGCGCGGGAAAGTCTTTTGCTGCGCTGGCGCCGTTGTTCACGTGCAATGCTGCATATGCGTTGAAAAGGAATTTGCTTATGCTCACGCCAGGTATTTCGACGGGGTGTTGGAATGCGAGGAAAAGGCCTTTGCGTGCCCGTTCGTCGGGAGTCATTTCCAAAACGTTTTCGCCATCGAGCAAAACCTCGCCTTTGGTTATTTTATAGCGCGGGTGGCCGGCGATTGCAAGCGCAAGCGTGCTTTTGCCGCTTCCGTTGGGCCCCATTATCGAGTGGATTTCGCCCGTTTTCGCCGTCAGCGTAACGCCCTTGAGGATTTCCTTTCCGTCCACGCTGGCGTGCAGGTTGCGTATTTCCAAGACAGCCACTAAAACACCTTTTTCTTTTTGCTAGTGCAGCTCTCGCGCTTTACTGTAGTCTTCAAGCAAATTGCACGCCACGAGTTCGTAGTTGAATTGCGTGCAAGT
>DATDSY010000009.1:0-4275 GCA_035291125.1 Candidatus Norongarragalinales archaeon | reverse complement strand
GAGACTATTTGAAGAACGAAGTTTGCGGACTACCGGCGCCAGCATGGGTGTTTTCAGCACTAGCGTTATTTTAGGCGCGGGGGAGTTCGCTAGGCGTTCGGAACAGCTGCACCCGTTAGCCAAGTTCCTCCTCGTTCCCGGTTCGTGGCTGCTTGCCTTTACAGGCGTTGAACGTACCGCCAGTTTTCTTGCCTTTAGAAACAAATTAATCGCGCAAAAGCTTGAGGATGTCGGATTGGAAGTTAAGAAACACGGTTTGATTGAAAGCCAGCATGCATACCGTTATCCTTCCTTGGCTAATTTGAACGGGCTTAGGGAAAGCCACCCCTTCTTTTCGGTGAACCGCAAGGGTGACATCGTGCTTATTCCTGGCAACCGACTTCAACGGGCGATTTACAAGATGCAGCGCATGATCGGAGGATTTTTGTTTCCCGCAACGCGAAGAGAAAAGCTTTGAGGCTCAAAGCTTGATTATCCTGGCTTTTTCCTTCGCTGGTTCTATAACTACCCTGTCGCCTTCCTTCAGCGAGATCGCGTGCGGGTCGTTGTCTGCCAAAAGGATTGCGTGCCGCCTGTGGATGAGCACTTCCGCGCGGAATTTCCCCTTTAGGAAAAACGGCTTTTGCTTGCGGATGGTGTTGTTGAACGCGATGCCGAACCCATTGGCGAATTTCTTGCGCGTGATTGCGTAAAAGTATGCGGTGGAGCCGTGCGTTGTCGCCGCGACAACGCCATCGCCGATGATTTCCTTTTCGATGCACGCGCCGTTCAAGCAAAACTCGAAGCGGATTGCGTGCGCGTGGTTAGAGTTGTGGATTTGCACTTCGTTCATTCCTACGAGCGAAAAGCGCGTTGTCCTGCCCTTTCTTTTGACGAGCGCGGTGCCCTTGATTTTTTGGATTTCCTTGACCGAAAACTTTCCGTTTTGCAAAAACCTGATTATTTGCGGGAGGGCGGAGTCGCAGTAAATGCCTGGTGTGGCCTCGTGGACTGAAGTTTTTGTTTTGATGCTGCAAATGCCGCATTTGGAGTAATGCCGCAGCGGGAGTTTGGGAATGCCGGGGCAGATGCGTTCGGCATGCAAAAGCGTCCCGTCGCCTCCGTAGGAAACGGCGAAATCGGGTTTTTTCGAGTCGAGCGTAAAGTGTTTTGCAAAAACGCGTTTCACGCGTTCGGTTTTTAGCCCGATGATTGCGGTTTTCATTTAGTGACCTTCTATTTTCTCACGGCGTCGACTTTGACGAGGAACGAGGAAGTGGCTTTCCTCTTGCGGGTGTACTTGTGCAGGTACCCCAGCATGTCGGCGTCTCGGATGATTCTGTCCCTGTAGTCTGCGGCAGTTTTCTTTCTGTTGCGGTTCAAATAGTCTTCCATGGAAACCACGTGATGGAACAAGCCACTTTCTTCTTGCGGCTTTAAGGGCATGAAGTTAGGGATTATGCGTGAAACGGCTCGCACGGCCTTCTTTAGGGTGAACGCCTTTTGTTTTTCAGGAATGTTTTCGCTCTTGACCACGCTCACGCTTCCAAGGGCTAGCGAAAACCTCCCTTTCCTGGCCGCCTTGAGCGCTTTGGCGAAGTTTTTTTTCGCCTGTTTCTCATCCTCTTCCGCATGCATTTGCTCCAGCCGCGTAAGCAGGTTTTTGACTGCTGTTTCCTGAATCCTCTTTCTAGTGTCAGTAACATCGTCGTGTCCGCTGAACTTGCGCGCCAAAAGCATTTCGTCCCCGCCCATGCGCAAGGCAATCCCCTCGTTCCTTATCGCGTCGGCCACTGCCTTAATGTAAGCATCCCCCACGTCATGGCCGTAAGTGTTGTTGGCTTTGCTGAGCTTGTTCAAGTCTATCGCGAAAATCGTGATTTCGTTGTGCTCTTGATGGCTGGGAATGCGCTCGCCCAATTGGCTTCGCGTGAATCCCATGAGCCCAGCAATATTTTCCAGCCCCGCTCGATTGTGCAAACCCGTCATCGCGTCGTGCGAGCTTTTCTCCTGCAAAGCGCGAAGTCTTTCCCCACGTTCTTTCATTACGGCGTTAACCCAAAGCGTTTGGGTGGGTGATAATGTTCCTTCCCCTCCCCTGAGTATCTTAACCGCGCTTTTCTTGACGCTATATGGAATTTTTTCGAGCTCCATGCATCTACTGTTGTTTTCCGTGATTTTATTATGTGCGTTTTTGGGCGTAGTTTGCCCGTGAAAAGCCTTTTAAATTCCCTGCTCAATATCATTTCTGCCTTCTTTTTCTATAAGGCAATATGAATTCGACCACTTAGGTGGGGTGAGAATGAAATGGCCAAGTCTTACGTGAAAACTCCGACGCCTTCCGACTTGCAAGCGAAAGCTTTGCAGGCCATAGAACTGGCTCGCCAGTCTGGAAACGTCAGGAAAGGAACCAACGAGTCTACCAAAGCGATCGAGCGCGGCAGCGCCAAGCTCGTCGTAATCGCCGAGGACGTTGATCCAGAGGAAATAGTGATGCACTTGCCTTCGTTGTGCGAGGAAAAGCGCATTCCGTTCGTTTTCGTCGCTTTCAAGAAGGATTTGGGCAAGGCAGCCGGATTGGGCGTGCCTTGCGCGGCAATCGCAATCGCAAGCACGGGCAACGGCGAAGAGCTCGTCAAGGAAATCATTTCAAAAACCTCTTCAACCAAAGCCGCCGAAGTCAAGGAGGCGAAGGTAAAGGAAGAGAAGGAAAAGCCCGCTAAGGAAGCCAAGCCGAAGAAGGCTCCGGCCAAAAAGAAGGCTGAAAAAACCGAAGCGAAAGAGGAAGTTGCGGCAGCATCCGTTTGAGCCAATTTTTCTGAGAGAGTTGAACTGAATGGGCGGAAAAAAGAAGATAATCCAAAAGAAGGAAGAACAGCCTTCGTCGGCGCCGGTGAAAGAAGCTCCAATGCTGGAGCTTGCAGGCTTTCCAGCTGAAGTCATGGAAGTCATCGGAAAAACCGGTGTTTTCGGGGAAATTTACCAAGTGATGGTGAAAATCCAGGACGGCCGCGACCGCGGGCGAGTAATCCGGAGAAACATCAAGGGACCCATAAAACGGGGCGACGTGATGATGCTGCTGGATACCGAGCGCGAGGCGAAGCCCATAAAGCCTAAAGGCGCGACTTAAAGGGGCGTTTCAAAATATGGTCAAATGCGTTTTTTGCGGCAAGGACATTGCCATTGGCACTGGATTCGTTTTCTTCAAGAAAACCGGGCAGGCGTTCAACTTCTGCTCTAGAAAGTGCCAGCGCAACCATGCGATGGGCCGAAACCCCAAAAACTACAAGTGGGCCGGCGGCGCTTGAACCTTTTTCTTTTATTCCCGCCAAACTTTTCTTTTTATTTCCCTCCAATCTTAGTATTATTTGAACGGGTGTTAGCGTGAGTCTCGACAAGCTTGATTTCGCGAAAATACAGGAAACGTGGACTGCAAAGTGGGAGGAAGACAAGACCCACGAGTTCAAGCCCTCCAAAGGAAAGCCTTGCTATGTTATAGATTCCCCCCCGCCTTTCCCAACCGGAGATTTCCACATGGGAAACGTGCTGAATTGGAGTTACTTCGATTTCGCAGCCCGCTACCGCAGGATGAACGGATACGCCGTGCTTTTGCCGCAAGGGTGGGACTGCCACGGCTTTCCCACTGAAGTGAAAGTGGAAAAAAAATTCGGGCGGCTGCCGCGCGAGGAGTTCAGGAAAAAATGCCTGGAGTGGACTCGCGAAGTGATTTCCACGATCAAGCCCCAAATGAATGCCTTGGGGTATAGCATCGACTGGAAGCACGAGTATTACACTGTCGATGATTCCTACAAGCGAGTCGTGCAATTGTCGCTTTTGAAAAACTTCGAGGCCGGGCTTATTTACCGTGCAGAACATCCCGTGCTGTGGTGTCCCGCGTGCCAAAGCGCGATTGCAAAGGCGGAAACAGAGGAAGTCCAGCGCGAGACTGCGCTGAATTACGTGAAATTCTCTTTGGAGAAAGACAATTCGCCAGTAATGATTGCGACGACGAGGCCTGAGTTGATTCACTCTTGCGTCGCAATCGCGGTAAATCCGGCAGACGCGCGCTTCAAGAAAATCGTGGGGCTTAAAGTGAAGACTCCTTTGTTCGACAAGAGCGTGCCTGTCATTGCAGATGCGGCGGTTCTGCAGGATTTCGGAAGCGGCGCGGTGATGGTTTGCACTTTCGGAGACAAGCAGGATTTGCTTTGGCAGAAACAGCATTCGCTGCCTGTAATCAAGGCGATAGACGAGAAAGGGCTGCTGACGAATGCCGGGAAATACTCGGGAGAGCAT
>DATDSY010000008.1:0-11746 GCA_035291125.1 Candidatus Norongarragalinales archaeon | reverse complement strand
GACCCTATCCCGCTTTGTTTGGATACCACCAAGTCGCAGGCGACTTGCGCCCAGAGCGATTTGGTCACCAAGAACCGCATCAAGATCAGCTTCTTGGGCGACACTTGGGTGTTGGTTCCTTCATCCAGCGGTTCTGCAACTTGGTCTGTTAACTCAGCCAACGCAATCACTGCAGTCGCAATGGGCAAGGAAGTCGACTACAAGAGCTTCATGGTAGCAGGCGACTCGACCACTCTTGCCGACGGCAAGAAAGTAGTCTTGTCCGACATTACCGGAATCGGAACCGGCACGCAGACCCAGACCAGGGTTACCTTCCAAATCTACGACGCAAACGGTGGTTTGCTCGACCAGACCACGCTCTATCCTCTCGAGACTTACGACAAGAATGGAGTCGTAGTTTTCGTGTGGGATGTCGTCGGAGGCGCTTTGGGTGGAACCAACTACGCCGAAGTTTCTCTCTTCGGAAGCAGGCTGGTTTTGGAAGACGCGTTGAAGGTTTCCGGACAAGGAGACTGGGTTGCTGAAATCCAAACTCAAAACGTTTCGACTTCGGAAGGACTTTCCAAGATCGTCCTCATGGACACCACGAGCATTTACAACCTTGGTCCTGGCGACAGCGTCCAGATGATCAAGAACATTCCAGGCTTGACGTTGAAATTCAACGGAATCGACTTGGTAGACACCGACTACGACACACTGCAGTTCACCAACCAGAAGAACGCTTCAATCAGCATCGCTTCTGGAAGGACGCTGTCTGGAGACTTCTTGCAAGTCTCGTCTGGCAAGAGCAACGCGTTCTACCAGGCAGGACGATCAGACACTTCCGGTGTAAGCAATGTGTACGTGTTGACCAGCCCGATTTCAACGGCTTCGGACAATGCGTTCTCTTACCTCTCTGGAACAGTCTTTTACTCGAACACTTCGGGTGTGTACACCACAACCGGAAACTCGAGTTACGCGTACACTTCCAGCCCCTCGTTGGCAGTGTTGCTCAACACTCTGGTCTTCTACTATTCGGCGTCGGAAACTTCGACGATTAGCTTTGTAGACGACTGGAACATGACCAACACTTCAGGACTCATTCCTGACGGTGGTGTCAACGTGTACAGCACGAGCGGTTTGAACGTGTCTAATACCAACACGTTCATCATCGCGGTTCCCGAAGGGTCTGAAGATTCGGACACTGGAGCCACTGTTGGAACAACCTCAACGAGCCAGCCGTACTGGAACTTCCTGTACGACCAGAGCTTGAGGCAGTTCGTAAGCACGATGGGTTCTTCCACAATTGGAACCAACCCGTTCGGTTACGAGGCCAACAACGCTGCAGACGCAACCGGTGATGGAGTCTACGGTCTGATTCAAGGAAACGTGAGCGCTCCGGCACACGCAAACGCCGAAGCCAACTACATTTCCTACCGCGGAACCAAGGCCAAGGGCTTTGGACAGGACTCTGTGTCACTGTCTTACGCCAAGAAAATCGGCCACGGCGCTTTCTTGTTGAGCAAAGCCGGTTCGACCGGCGGTGCTGACAACAAGGTGACCAAGGACTTCAAGGCAGGCGAAACTGCTTTGGACGACTCCGGTTACAAGGTGACCGTTGACGCGATTTCCGGCGCAGGCGCAGGAGGCAGCGTAGGTGGAACTGACAACCTGAAGGTTACGGCCAACGGGGTTGAAGTCAGCTCTGTCGACGCGATCGTTCCTCTGGACACGAGCTCTGCACCTATGGTGGTTCTCGACACCAACCCGCTCGCGAGCGGCGCATCCAGCGTGATCACCTTCGGTGGTCAAATGGTCAACAGCGTTTCGGCCAGTGCTTTGGCTGGAGCTGAATTGACTGCTGGACAGACTGTCGTCAAAGTGGTTGGCAGCAAGATTGTCGTAGCAGGTTACGACGCTGCTGGCACTACCGAGGCAGCCAACTCGCTCATCGCGTGGTTGAGCACCAACAGGGACTCCATCAGGAGCTAAAACCAGCTCCCCCTTTTTTCTTTTTATTGCTCCCCTCCTTTTTTTTGAGGGGGCGTTCTTCTTTTTTAACCTCCAGGGTTCATAGTTTGTAGTAAAAGAGCTTTTTTTCCCATCTGCAAGGTTTTTGGCTTTGAACAAGACTTGGATTATTCGCGCTGGCTTGGTTTTCCTAATCCTGTCTTTTTTCATAGGCTTTTTCTGGCCGGTGTTGTTCACTCCCGACGGCCAAAACCCGCAGGAAACTGCCACTCCTGCTCCCTCCGTTTTCCCTGCTTTCACTTCCAGCGCCAACGCTACTGCGACAGTCAAAAAGCTGGATAACCGCATGATCCTGTTCTGCCAGGGGGCTAGCGAAGAGCTTAGCAACGGGCTGAAGGGCGAGCTTCAGGCAATGCCAGGCGTAGAGCGGGTTTTGACTGCAAGCGGCGTTTTCGACGTGGTGCTTTCAGAAAACGCTTCCAGTGCAGCAAGCGTTGCTGCAGTTTTCACTGACGCCTGCCCTACTGGCATAGCGTACAGGCGGGCTTTGGAGCTAGAGTTTAATTCGACAGTGACGTTCAATCCCCCAGCCGGTTTCGACCCCATAGTGGCTCGCTTGCCTTCCGTCTTATGCAAGCAGGCGAACTGGAATTGCCTCGTGTTCGCGTCCACGCAAGAAAACGCGTTGATAAGCTCTGTTGCAACTCTAACGCGCAAGCAGGACGGGACCGAAGAGGGGGTAATCCAGGAAGTGGCTGGCTTCAACGCGCTTCCGGCGTCTTCCAACAATTCTACTGCCGCGAATGCTTCCAACCGCAGTTCTTAAAAGCTTTCCAACGCATTTAATTGCTGTTCTTGTTTTTCGAGGAAACGGATTTTTTGAAGTTTAAAAAGGGTGTTTTGACTTATGGTGAAAGAAGGGGATTTTGCGGAAGTTGATTTTACCGGAAAGACTGACGGAGCGGTTTTTGAGACGACGCTGGAAGCCGAAGCGAAGAAAGCCGGCTTTAACGACGCAAACCGCGTTTTCAAGCCCGTGCTCGTTGTCGCAGGAAAGAAAATGGTCGTCCCTGGTTTGGACGGCGAGATTTTGAAGTCCGGGGAAGGCGATTCCAAGACTATCACGATTTCGCCAGAGCAGGCGTTCGGGCCGAGAAACCAGGAGATGGTGCGCCTCATCTCCTTGAGCAAATTCCAAGAGCAGGGCATTACTCCGGCTCCTGGCATGACTTTGGAGATTGACAACATGCCCGCGCGCATCGTTTCTACTGAAGGGGGGCGCGTGAAAGTTGATTTCAACCACCCGCTTGCAGGAAAGACCGTCGAGTATTCGTTTAAAATCAACAAAGTTTATTCCGACGCAGCTTCTAAAGCCGGAGCAGCAGCAAAAAACCTGTTTTCCGGAACGGACGTAACAGCAAAACTCGACGGCAGTACCGCGCGGTTTTCCGTTCCTTCGAACGTTCGCAAGGACGCGCCGTTCCTCGAGCAAAAGTACCGGGTTATAGAACTGCTTTTGGCTTTCGCTCCCGAAATCAAGAAAGTGGTTTTCGAGGAAGAGTACGCGGTAGAGCAGCCTGACGCCAAAGCGTGAGCCAACGCTTTTAAAGTGGAACGCGTTTAACAGCTTTTAGCGCCCAGAGCATGGGGCTTAAGGTTTTTAATTAAAAAAGGTGGGCCCGCAATGCAGGATGACGTTCCCCTCAGCAAGTTGATTGCTTTGGAAGACCACGAGCGTGCTACCGTATTGTTTTTGGCCATAGCCTTCGCCGCAGCATTGTTCTTCAGTGTATAGGACGAGCGCAGATTTTGCCTGCTTTTCGCGCGTATTCTGCGTTTATGGCGCCCGCAGGTTTCTACCTATAATGTGCATCGTGGGGAAGGCTGATGACCCACCTGCCTTTCGTCGGGTTTCTCGAGTTGGTGTGTCCAACGAACATAAGGTGGGCTAGAAGTCCAACTTGCGGGACCCTGAACCGTATGTTCCTAAGCCTTACGAGTTTTTCGACGTTCAGCCTGAGCTCTTCCGCCGCATGGCTTTGCCCCAACTCCGTGTCTCCCAAAGAATGCTGTATCCTAAACGCTTCATTGCCAAAGCCGTGCATGTCATGCATTACGAGATAAGTTACCGTACGCCCGTTTTCGTCCTTGAGCTTGACTCTTCCTATCGGCCGTACTCCCGCCAGTATGAACAGTCGCGGGTTTATTTCGCCTTTTGCTATTGCGTCATACCATATCTTGTGGAACCTGACATAATTCTCGTATTTGGCTCCATGCACATTTGCATTGGTACTTCCCCACGTGTCGCGCCCGCACTGCTTGATTGCAAAAGAGCCGTATTCGCTTTCAAGCAATCTTACCCGGCTTTTGCCTATCGGTTCGCCGGGAGAAATCAGCTGGAGTTTACGCCATTTTCCGTCGTCTTGCAAGCCCTTAGTGCTTATTGCCTGCCTTACTGCGCTCAGAACCTTCTGCCTGCGGCCGCGGTTGAGCCATTGAGGTAGCGCTTCGACCAGTTCACCATTTCGAAACTGTCGCAACGGAACTTGGTTTCCCATTGCAATCATACCCTTTACCACGAGCATTTCCTATTTCTTTTCAGGCGTGATAGCGTCGAATCCCGTGTAAGCGCGCAAGGCTTTCGGCACCGCGACGCTGCCGTCTTTCTCTTGATAGTTTTCTAGGATCGCTCGCAGTGCCCTGGACGTTGCAATTGCAGTTGCGTTTAGCGTGTGCACCCATTCTTTCCTTTCATCCTGCGCGCCTTGCTTTCCAACGCGGTATTTCAAGTTTAGCCCGGCGCTTTGGTATTCGGTGCAGTTGCTCAGGCTGCAGACTTCGCGATAACGTTGTTCGCGGGGGAACCACGCTTCTACGTCGTATTTTTTGGCTGCGACAATGCCTATGTCGCCTGTGCAAATATTCACTACGCGGTAGGGGATTTCCAGCTTTTTCCAGAGTTCTTCCGTATTTTCAAGGAGTTTTTCGTGCCACTCCCAGCTTTCCTCTGGAGTGCTTAGGATTACCTGCTCGACTTTGTTGAACTGGTGCATTCTGAAAAGCCCTTTGGTGTCGACGCCGTGAGCGCCTATTTCCCTTCGGAAGCACGGGCTCAGCCCGGCGAGCTTTATCGGAAGCTCGTGTTCTTCCAAAACCTCGTTTTGGTATTGCGCTATAAGCGGGTGTTCGCTAGTCGCGATGAGGAAAGCGTCGTTGCCGTCTATCTTGTACATGACTTTTTCGAAGTCGTCCATGTCAGTAACTGCAGCGTAAGCCTCCCTGTTTAGCATTAACGGAGGCTGGACGAACTCAAAGCCTTTTTTCACGAGGCTGTCGACGGCAAAGCGCACTAGCGCCTGTTCTAACAACGCTATTTTTCCCTTGAGGAAAACGAACCCTCGGCCGGATATTTTCGCGGCGCGCTCGAAATCGGCTCCGCCCAGTTCTTCCGCGATTTGCTCGTGGTTGCGCAGGAGGAAGTCTGGCTTGTGGGGGTTGCCCCATTTTTTCATTTCAACGTTGTCTTCATCCGTTTTTCCGTAAGGCACGCTTTCGTGCAGGACGTTCGGCAGGCGCGTGAGATAAAACGAGATTTTTTCCTTGAGGGAAAGCGTTTGCGTTTCGACGGTCTTGATCTTGTCGGGAATTTCGCTTGCTTCCTTCAGCAGGGTTTTCGCCTTTTTTTCGTCCCCCGCTTTTTTCGCCTCGTTTATTTCGCGGGATACGGAATTGCGCCTTGCGCGGAGGTTTTCGGCGTCGGCGTTGAGCTTGCGCCACTCTTCGTCTTTCGCGAGAAGGTCTTCAAACCACTTTTCCTTTTCTGCGTCGTGCCTCTTCTTGAGGCTGTGGCGCACTGCGCCGGCGTTTTCCCTGCAAAACTTTATGTCAAGCATGTCGGTTTCACGCTCAAGCTGGAATGAAAACCACTCCGCGTTCTGTCATTCTCCAGTGTCCTTGCTGTATCGTCTTATGACTAGTGTCGATTCCTTGGTCTTCAAGCTTTAACCAAACCGCTAATACTTCGTCTGGCTCTAGTTTCCTTCCCTGTGCGTACTTGTGCACCAGCAGGTTGTTATCGCCGGCCATATGCTCCATCGGCGTCACTCCCGCAGCCCTGAATTTTTTAATGTGGGTGTCTACGAATTTTATCCTGTCTTGAGGCTCTTCGTCGTTTCTGAACTTTTTTACCATGACTGGCACTTCGCCTCCGTTGGACAATTGGACGATTAGTTTCATGGTTTCGTGGTCCCGGTGTTGGCTCGGGTGGAACAACGGATTTTCAACGATTACCGTGCCACCTTTAATCTGATTAGCTTCACCCTTGTAATCATCCATGTACGGGTGGCCCATTCTCCATCCTGTCACTTCCACTCCGGATTTCAGGCTTAACGCTTTTTCCAAAGTGGTTTTTCTCATCGCAAATCCGTTTGGCATTTTTCTCTCCTCCATTATTTCAGTTCCAGCAATTCTCCCCTTGCTTTCTCGACTTGCCCGCGGATGCTGTCCTGCTTGGGCTTCAGCGAGCCGACGAGAGAGGAAGAGTATTTCAAAACCATGAGGTTGTCGTAAATGCTTTCCATGCAGTCAAACAAGTACTCCGCCTTTTTCCTGTCGCGGTTGCGCAAGGCGATGAGCATCGCCCTATGCAGTTCTCCGACAACGTCCGCCAATCCAGAGAGGAACTGCCTGTAATCTACGCCCAGCTTTTCAAAATCCGGCAGGGGCTTTTCTTCCAGAATGGCAATCAAGCTTTTCACTTCAACGTACTCTTGGAACGCGATGGCGGAAGTCCCTTCAAACCCCTGCTTTATTTCAGCCAGTCTCTTCACTTTAGCGTCTATCGCCTGCGAAAGCTTCTTGGCTTGAGGCAAATCGCCCGTATGCACGTTTTTTATTGCGTTCGCGCAGTCGCGCACGATTTCCCTGCTTAAGACGAGCACGCTGTCCTGGCGTTTTTCCATCTCGTCGAGCTTTTTCGTTATGGATTCGACCGTCTTGTGCAAGTTTTTCAAAGTGTTTTTTCACCTTCGCAAAGCGGAATGCGATGTTTAATATATTTTCGAGCGTTTTGTTTAATAAAGTGATTTTAGTGAGCGAAATACTGGGTTTGGCGGGCGCTTTTCTGGTCGTAATCGCCTGGATTTTTGAAGTCCAGCAGATAGTGCGAGCGCGCCACTCGCCGTTGGACTGGAATTTCGGGATTCTATATCTTTCCGGCGCAGTGCTTTTGACTGCCTACGCGCTGCTCATAAATTCTCCAGTGTTCGCTTTGCTTAACCTCCTTGCCGCGCTCATGGCGCTGTTCGGGCTTTACTACAAGTGGAACGAAAAACGGGCGGCTGGCAGTTCTGTGCGAAAGCAAAAACGCGGGGGCAGGCGGAAATGAAGCACACTATCTTGGTTTCGCTGGGAGGCAGCGTGCTTTACTCGGACGGAAAGTTTGACGACGCCAAGGCAAAAGTTTTGTGCCGGGTTTTCGAGAAAGCGGCTGGAAGGTTCGGGCTGGTGTTAGTAGTCGGCGGAGGGGCTTTAGCGCAAAAGCGCGTTGAACAGGCTAGGGCGAAGGGCGTGAGCGAATTCCACTCAGACCTGATTGCAATCCAGGCTACGCGAGAGAATGCAGCTCGCGTCTCCAGAATTCTGAAAAACGGCGTTTTCATCAAAAACTTCAACGAAGCGCCTTCGCTTTTGAAGAAAGGCAAGATTCCCGTTTCAGGCGGAATGATACCTGGAATAACAACCGATGCGGTTTCAGTTCTTTTTGCCGAAATGCTGGGAGCAAAGCGCGTTGTCAACGTTTCGAAATCTGCAGGCGTTTACGATTCGAACCCGTCGAAAAACCCGAAGGCGAAGAAATTCGCGAGGCTTTCTCACGACGGGCTGGTGGGCTTGGCCATGCGCTTCGATTCGCGCAGGGCAAGGGAAAACTTCGTTTTCGACGTGGTGGCGTGCAAGCTGGCTGCCCGAAGCAAAATTCCGTTGAGCTTCGTTTCGAGCAACCCTGCGGAATTGGAAAAGGCCTTGCTGGGGCGGAAGTTTGCCGGAACAGTAGTAGGATAGTTCCGGAGTTTCAGCCGTAGTACTTGTGCTGCGTTTCTCCCTTAGAATCCAAGCCAATGAGTTTCTCGAGCATTATCTTCTTTTCAACGCTCGCGATGATTTTGCGCGCAGTCTCAATCGAATCCGGATTGACGCTTACGCTCGTAATGCCGTAACGCACGACTGCTTCTGCAACTTCAGGATAGACTGAAACCGCCTGGCCGCAGAATGACGATGTGACGCCGCGGGCGTTGCATTCGACAATCACGTGTTTGAGCGCGCGAAGCACCGCCTCGTGGCGCTCGTCGAATTCCTCGGCAACGATTCCGCTGTCCCTGTCCACGCCCAAAATGAGCTGGGTCAAGTCGTTCGTGCCGAAGCTTATTCCGTCTATTCCCAAATCGAGAAACTTTTCGATTATGAAAACGGTAGAGGGGACTTCAACCATTATCCACAGCTTGAAGTCTCGCGTTTGGAACAGCCCTTCGGCGTGCATCAAGTCCTTGACGTTCTTCAGCTCGCCCGTCCTTCGCACGAACGGAATCATTAGCCACAAGTTTTTGAGCCCGAATTCCTCGCGGACTTTCTTTATCGCGTGAAGCTCCATCTTGAATACTTCAGGCTCTTTCACGTATCGGAAGCACCCGCGGTATCCGATCATGGGGTTTTCCTCGTGCGGCTCGAATTCTGCTCCGCCTTCGAGATTGCGGTATTCGTTGGTGCGGAAGTCAGTGGCTCGGTATACTACTGGCCTAGGGTAGAATGCCTGGCATACTTTGCGCATTCCTTCGGCGAGGTTGTTTATGAACTCTTCCTGCTTTCCGTCCTTGATGATTTTCCTGGGGTGCACTCCCATGTTTGCAATCATGAATTCCGCGCGCATCAGCCCTACTCCGTCGACTTGCTTTTGAGCGACTTTGTCGGCCAATTCTACAGTGGCGATGTTGCAGTACACTTTTGTTCCAGTGATTATTTCTTGGGCGTAAGCCGCTGCCGGCGCGTTTTGCGCTTGTTCTGCAGCTGGCTGTGCAAATTCCACTTTCCCTTCGTAAACTACTCCGCGCTTGGCGTCGACGGTTATTACCTGCCCGTCAGAGAGGATTGAAGTGGCCTTGCGGCTTCCGACTATGCACGGTATTCCTAATTCGCGCGAAACGATTGCCGCGTGCGCGGTCATCCCCCCTTCGTCGGTTATTATTGCCGTCGCCCTTTTCATGGCGGGCACGAAGTCAGGCGTGGTCATTTTCGTGACAAGAATGTCGACCTTCTGGATTTTGTTCAAGTGGCTCAAGTCGAGTATTATTTTGACCGCGCCGGTCGCGATTCCCGGCGACGCTGGAAGGCCTTGCAAAAGGACTTTTCCGGTTCCATGTGCAGAAACTGATGCGTTTTGGGGCGCGTTTTCGAACAGTGTTTTCGCAGTTTCGATCCCCTTGTTTTTGAGCGTGGTTATGGCGCGGCTTTGCACGATAAAGATGTTTTTTCCTTCGAATGCGAATTCTATGTCCTGCGGGAAGGCGTAGTGCTTTTCAATGTCGGCGCAAATCCTTGCGAGCGCGTTGATTTCCTCGTTCGAGAGTTTTTGCACTTCCTGCAGTTCTTGCTCAACCGCCACCCACTCGTCTCCCTTGCTAGTTTTCACGAGCATGCGCTCTTGTTTTTCAAAAACTTTTTCGATGATTTCAAAATTCCGTTTGTCTACAATGTACTTGTCTGGAGTGACGCTTCCGCTTACTATCGCTTCTCCCAGCCCGAAGCCAGCTTCGATTATGATGTTGTTCTCGTTTTGCGTCACGGGGTCGACCGTAAACGCGATTCCGCTTTTTTCAGACTGCACCATCTTTTGCACTACGACCGCGATGCCCACGCGAAGGTGCTCGAATCCTTTTTCGTTGCGGTAGTAGATCGCGCGCGCTTCAAACAGCGAAGCCCAGCAGGCTTTGACTGCGTTGACAAGCCTTTCGCTTCCTTTTACGTTCAAGAACGTGGCCTGCTGTCCTGCGAACGAGGCTCCGGGCAGGTCTTCGGCGGTTGCGCTCGAGCGGACTGCGACGAAAACCTCTTCTGCCGAGGAGAGAATGACGCCTTTCGCGTCGCACAGCTTGTTGTACGAGCGGGTTATATCTGCAGCAACGTCGTTTTGCATTCTAGCGTTGAGAATCGCTGTTTTGATTGCTTGCGACGCTTTCTGGACTGCAGCAGTGTCTTCGTAATTCAAGTTTTTGGTTTCTTCGGAAATGGTTTTTTCCAGGCCGTTGAGCTTGACGAAGTCGAAGTACGTTTCAGCGCCGACGATGAACGCGTTAGGGACCGGAAAGCCCGAGTTGATCATTTCAGCCAGGTTGGCTCCCTTGCCTCCTGCCGTAGATAATGAACTTTTGCTTAATTCGTTGAGCCAATAGACGTTTTTCATGTGGATTTCACCGCTTTGTTGCTTTTGTGCTTAATCAGGTGAAAACCATTTATAAAACAAGGTGAAAAAGCCAGGGGCTGGGAATGTGAAAATGGACGAAAAGGGGGAAAATGGTTTAAAACCGGTTTGGCTTTTTACTTTTTCTTTCCGCCGGATTCCTTCTTTTCTTCCTTGGCTTCCTCTGCAGGCGCTGCGCCTGCAGCTGCCACAGGAGCCGCTTCTTCGGCGGGCTTCTCTTCGACGATTTCCCGTTTGGCGAAAATGACTTCCCTTCTCGAGAGGTTTGCAGAGTCTTTGGAAATGTCCCTAGCCTTAAGGGCGGTTTTTCCAGGCATTTTGATTGCAGCCCTCCTCATCGCTTCCTTGAGCGTGTTGAGGTCTTTAGAGTAAATGCGCATTCTCATTACTGCCTTTCCGCCTTCAACTTGCGCCAGCCTTCCCTTGGGCTTTCCGAAAGCGCGTTTCATTCCCTTGCTGATTCTGTCCGCGCCTGCAACTCCCAATGCACTATGCTCTCGCAAGACCAAGTGCGGGTAGGGAACGACTTGCATGAAATAGTTTCCGGGAAGTGATTTTTCCAAATACTTGTTCGCCGCCTGCCTCGCAGCTTCGAGCGCGTTGTCTCGGATGCGCACTCCGTACTCTTCAACCATTTCTACCTCTAACTCGTAAGGCTTGTCGACTCCCATCAAATACTGCCTTACTTTAGGCTGGGGAGCTCCCTTGACGAAGCTCTTGCGTGGCTTGCGTTTGGACATTCTCGACCAAGGCTGGCCTCGAATTGCGCGAGATGTTCTTGCGGGTCTGATTCCCATGTTTTTTAAACACCTTTTTGAACGTGAAATTTAAGCGTTTTTGGATATAGTCCTCTTTGCGAAAGACTAAAACGAGAAACAAATATGCGAAAAGGCTTTAAAAAAGCTTTTGCATCAGGGCGTTCCCGACGGCTTTTTAATTTCTCCTGCCTTGCTATTCGCATGGCAGACTTGACTTCCCAGCTGATTACTGCTTTCATAACGCTGTTCGTCATAATAGACCCGTTCACTTCCACGCCAGTGTTCTTTTCCATGACCCGCAAGAAGAGCGCGGCTGAGAAGTTTGAAGCGGCGAAAACAGCAGTTTTTGTTGCTTCAGCTGCTTTGTTCGCTTTCATGCTCGTCGGCCCCTTCTTGTTCAAGCTCATTGGAATCGAGCTCCAGCACTTTAAAATCGCCGGAGGAATCGTGCTGTTCATAATCGGCTTGGAGTACGTGCTGAAAATAACCCTGCCTAGGGAAAAGCAGGAAACGAAAGTCGACTTGGGGGTCGTCGTAATAGGCGTGCCTTTGATTACCGGGCCCGGCG
>DATDSY010000007.1:0-6117 GCA_035291125.1 Candidatus Norongarragalinales archaeon | reverse complement strand
ATTGACAAAACCGTATTTCGTGATGGCTATAACGTAGTTGTTTCACATTCACATCCGGATCCGCTAACCGTAATTAAAGAACTATCATTCGAAGAAACAAAAAGCCTAGGTTTTGACGACCCCAAAAACCGCGAGTACGCGGTTAAGGAAGTGAAAAAATGGATGAAACAATAAAATCAAGCCGGCCGATTACCGAGCGGATAAACTCCAGAAAGCTCATTTATGCGATTATTGCCTCGGGAATTTTAGGCGCAATAGCGGCATCAATATTTGGTTTGATGGTGGTAAACGGTAAGGAAAATCTAGCAATGTTTCTTGGAAAGGCGGTGGTAACGGGCATTGTTATTGGCTACACGCTGAAACACTTCTTACCAGTCTATCAAAGACTCGACAACCCCAAAACCGTGATTTTGCTTGCAATAGCATTATCCACTTTTTCATTCATTTTCTGGTATGCCGCAGACTCTGCCGCAACAATAAGCCTTGTCGCCTCGGAAAACGATTATTTGAAAAGCATAGGCGCCAACAACCAACTCGTCGTTTTCCAGAAAATAGTTTTACACCCCCAAACGCTGGTTACAGTTTTCTTGGCCAAAGAATTCGACACAGTAGAGTTGTTTCCAGAATCGGAAATTTCTGCAGCATGGACTTGGCCAGGAATTCAGCCGGATCAATTGCTTTTCCTTCTGATTACTAGCATCTTGGCAATTGGCACGGCTAGAATGATTGACAGTTCAGATATCAAAAAAATTCAAAACTCGAAGTAAGTGTTATCTTCACAATAGGAACCCCGGATGGAAAGGTGGGAATGGAAAAAACAAAAGTCTTGAAAGTTTCACTGTTCTGCGCACTGTTGCTAGCCAACTTCATTCTCGCAGCCAAAACAATTCCCTCACTAGACCCCCAGCTGGAAAACGCGCAAAACACCACTATCGCATTCGCCGCCGCAAGAAACGCGAACCAAACAAGCCAGCTTCGCGCCATGGCAGCTTCGGTCGGGTTGAAAGTAATTCAAGACTTCAAAAACGGAGTTTTGAAAGTCGAAGGCAACGCGCAAGCCCTGCGCGCAATGGCCGCGACGGGAAAAGCTACGCTCTCCGCCCCGCGCTCTTACAAGCCATTCCTTAACGAGTCAATACCCCTAGTCAACGCGCCCTACGCCTGGAACACACTCGGCTTCAAAGGAAACGGCGTGCGCATCGCAATCCTCGACACGGGCATCAACTCCACACACCCTATGCTCGCCGGACGCATAATCCAAGCGCAAGACTTTACTAACGACAACACTACCGAAGACTTGAACGGCCACGGAACGCACGTGGCAGGCATCGCTGCAGGAAGCAACGCAAGCGGAGGGACATACAACGGCGTCGCACCAGAAGCTTTGCTTTTGAACGCGAAAGTCTTGGATGCAAACGGCGAGGGAAGCACCGAAACCCTCCTCGCAGGCATATCTTGGGCACTCGACCCTGACGGGAATCCTGCAACAAACGATGGAGCGCGAATCCTCTCTTTCAGCCTAGGCGCTACTGACGGCAGTTACGATCCGGCAGTGGCAGCTGCGCTTGACGCTGCAATAGCGCAAGGCGTTGTCGTGATAGCGGCTAGCGGCAACTGCGGACCGTGTGGAAACTGCCCGTTCACGGGCGTAACCTTCCCCGGAAGCTTTGACAAAGCAATTACCGTCGGCGCGGTCGACAAGACGAAGTTCCTAGCTTGCTTTACGGGAATAGGCTCGTTCAACGGCTACGCTGGAAAGCCGGAAGTCCTCGCGCCGGGCGTAAGCATCTTTTCCTCAGTTCCTGACGGCTATGCAGCTTTCAGCGGCACAAGCATGAGCACGCCCTTCGTTTCAGGCGCGGTTGCATTGCTTTTGCAGGCGCACCCCTCGCTTTCGCCCGCGCAGGCGAAAGCTTTGCTTCAAGACGGCGGAGAGAAGCTAGGTTATGCGAATGGAAGGAGCGAAGCTGCGTTTTTGAACGTCGGAAACACGTTCACTACAGCGAACGACTACTTGACACAAGCGAAAATTTCTTTCGCACCCAAACAACCGCGCTTCGGCACGCCAATGCAAATAAGCGTTGAAACCGTTTCCTTGCTCGGCTTGCTTGAAGGCACTATTACGCTGCCTGATTTGAGCACCCGGACGGTTTCGTTCACCCGCCAAAACGACTTTACCTGGGTTGCGGCGTATACCCCCGAAATCCAAGGGGATTATTCCGTACGCATCAGCGTGCTGGGCGTAGAGAGAAGCGCTGCTTTCACGGCAGGGCTGCATTCTATCGACTATCCTGCGGAAGTTTTTGAAACCATTCCGGCAATTTTCACGGTCGAATACAAAAACACCGGCACAACGCCGAAAGGCGCGCAAATTGCTTTGGAGTTCAAAGACTATTTCGGCAATACCGAGAGCGTGGAGAACAGCGAGTTGCAAAACCTGGCCGCCGGCGCGGTGCTCACGCAATCTTTCCAGCTTTCGTTCAACTCCAGCGGCTTGAGGCGCGTCGACTCCACGCTGTACGTTGACGGGGGGATTGAGGAAGCGAGGACGTTTTATTTCAACGTTTCCTCTCCCGACACGCTTGAAACCACGTCAATGCAAATCCCTTCTTTGCTTACGAAAGGCGAGGAGTCGGATTGGACTGCGACCGTGAATAATACGGGCTTTACTCCGTTGAACGCAACGCTTGAAATAATCCTGGTGAAGAAAAACCAGGAAGTCGAGTTTTTCTACTCGCCGCAAGTGCAAGTCAACCCCGGCGAAGAAGCCAACCTCACGAGCCTTATCATAACCAATTCTTCCAGCGGCGAGTATCTCGTTAAAACGCGCGTGCACTACGGCACTTCGAGAAAGGAAACCAGTGCGTCGGTCGCAGTTTCGGCGCCTTCGCTCGGCGAAATGACGTTTGCGCAAGCGCTTCCGCAAATGGAATTGAACGGTAATTACACTCTAAACGCATCGTTCACCAGTCTCGTGAACGCGACTCTCGACGTGCTCGCGAAAGCAGTGCTGTTCAAGCAAGGCGTTGCAGTTGCAGATTACTCGAGCGAATTGCACGCGGTCGCGCCCAACGAAACGCGCTCGCTTGAAATTCCCGTCACACCCACGACTGCAGGCGATATCGAAATCAGGTTGAGCGCTTTGTTCGAGGGAAACGAAGTTTCCAATTCCACCAACGCAAGCGTGCGCGACTACCTGCCGCCGGAATATTTGGAAATCACGGCTGAAAATGAAACTCTAGTCGACCCGCTGGCAGCTGCCGGGGCGTTCGAAGTGCGTGCCATAATAAGGGAGGATGCCAATCTCACGAACGCGACGGTCGGAATGTACGGCGACCACTCGTTCCCGCTAAAAATCATGAGAAGAGGAGCGTCAGAGTTTGAAGTGTACGGAGTACATCCCGCGCCAGGATCAGAAGGCCAGCATTGGTTTACAATCTTGGCTTGCGATGAGTTCGGCCAGTGCGCCGAATCCCAAAGGCAGTACGTGCAAGCCACCAACTGCTACGGCAGGTGGGCGCTGGTTTTAGAGAAAGGGAGGGAAATTTCGGACAGCATAAGCGATTTGGCTTGTGTGACGCGCTTGAGCCCGGAAGACGACTTGCTTTACGCAAACCCCAATACTCCCAACAGTTATAGCGCAGTGATTTACGCCGGCGACGCAAGCGAATTAAGCTACTTGAACTTTGCAATACTCAAAACGTACGTTACGGTAAGTAGACTCGGCGGGCTGATGTTTTGGGGCGACAACCTGGCGTCGTGGAGTGAACAATATTTATCAGTGGAAGAAATTGCGGGAGTCAACTCCTCGCAAGACTTTACTTTCAACGAAACTGAAAAAAGTGAAATCGGGTACGCCCAGTTCCACCCGATTACCGCCGGGCTGAACGCTTCGCAGTTCAACTCCACACCTTGCGGGATTCCCTCTTCCCTCAACCTCACGAACGCCAGCGCCATCGCACAGTGGAACGACGGCAGCACTGCAATCGCCGCATCCCACGTTAGCAAAACGATTACCGCCGCTTTCTGCCCCGAAGCGCTCTCGCAGGAATCGCGCAGGCAGCTCGCGAGGCAGGCGGTATTGTGGCTCGTAAGGGAAACGCCGTATTCGTTTGAGGACTTGTCGGTTTTGGGCGTTTCAAGCGCCTACTCAATTAACCAAACGCCTTTCTCCGTGCGCGTGAACTTCAGCAGCGCGTCTGCGCCGTTTTCCTACGGCGTTTACGTCGACGGGCAAAAGCTTTTCTCGCGCCAAACGCAGAACCAAAGCGAAAACGTTACGCTCACGCTTCCCTACGGCTTGCACGCGCTGGAAGTGAAAGTCAACGACGATTTCAACGCGCCCGAGCTCGACTACGCGAACGACTCTAAGACAATAGCGGTTTACACTGCCCCGACGCAAGCCGACTTGCGCGTGGAAAGCGTCATCTTGCCCCAGCCCACACCCACAACGCCGCCAAACTCAAGCGGCGGGAATTTCTCGTCCAATCTCACGGTAATCAGTGCAACGAAAATCAACGCCAGCATCATCTCCGGTTTGAAAATCAACGTTTCCAACTACGGAGGAAACAGCACTTACGCAACAATGTACGTCACGCGTGGGGGGCAAACGCTTTACTCGAAATACTTTTTCATAACTGCGGGGCAAAAGAAGGAAATGCACGCGTTCACCAGCCTTACTTCAGGAAGGAATGACTTGCAAGTCAGAGTGGAAAACCAGAATGATTTCAACTACACGGACAATTCGCTGAACGCAACGGTATACAAATGCACCAAACCCGGCTTCGTCCTCGCCGTCAATGATTCCGACGTGGAATTCAACGAAGGAGGCGAAAGCGGGGCGCTGTTCTTCCAAGAATTGCGCGAGCAAGGGTATTGCACGAGCTCTTGGGACGAAGCTGCGGACGGGCAAGTGACCGCCGAAAACCTCAGCAAATACAATTTCGTGGTCTGGAGTGCGGGCAACTACAACGGGCAGGTTCTGGGTGAAGAAGATTTCGACGCACTGTCGAACTACTCGGGCCCGGTTTTGCTTGAAGGCGCGGACATAGGCTTCGACCACCAGAACGGCTCGACGCTCGCCTGGTTCAACGCGTCCTACGCCGGCGATTTGGACTTGAACGGCTCGCTTTCCACCCTAACGCTCTTGAACCACCAGGTTTTCGCCGGAATATCTTCGCTCTCGGCAAACGGCTCGCGCGGGCGGTATCCCGACTCGCTCCAGCCGATACTTCCATCTGCGCAAGGAATCGCACGATGGCAAGCAGGCGATTACGCCATCCTTGCCTCGACTCCGCAAAAGAAAATGCTTTACTTCGCTTTCGCGATAGAATCGGTCGAAAACGCGCAATCGCGAAGCCAGCTTTTGGCCAATGCGTTCAACTGGCTTTACGGCCGCGGCTCTTTCCCGCCCTTGGCGCCCGAACTGCTCGCCCCGCCGGACGGCTTTATCGCTAGCGCTTCAAGCGTCTTGCTGGAATACAATTCCAGCGAGTACTACACGCGCAACGTTTCTTTCTACGTTTACGGCGCCCAAGGCAACGGCACGCCGGCATTGCTTTACTACGGGCGCAACACGCAATTCAACTGGACCGGCTTGCAGGAAGGGCAGCATTCGTGGTTTGCAATTGCAGCTGCCGGCAACCAAAACTCCAGCCCGTCCGAAACCAGGACGTTCGCAGTCGACCTTACGCAGCCGGACGTTTTCTCTTTCGGTGTTAATTCCACAGGCGAGTATTCCGATGCAATGTTTTATTCCAATGCAAGCGACGCCAGCGGATTGAGCGGGTTCGTGTTCGCATGGGACAATGCGACTGGAGAAATGCAAAACGGCTCGTGGGTTCCGCTTGCCGGGGCGCAAAACGCTTTCGCTTACGCCGTGGAAACCCTGCCGGCAAGCAATGCCACCGTGCAGTGGGCGTTTTACTTCAACGACACTGCAGGGAATTGGAATTCCACGGGCATCCAGCAGTTCGCCGTCACCGAAAACGGGCCGTGGTGGAATTCCTCGTTTGCCTACGCGCGCCTGCTAAACGTTACCAACAACAACGATTCGCTCGAACTCGACGCTAACTACACTGCAAACGTTACGCTCGACACGCAAAACTTGATTGCGGC
>DATDSY010000006.1:0-2443 GCA_035291125.1 Candidatus Norongarragalinales archaeon | reverse complement strand
ATTCGTTTCCAACGACAAGCCCTTCCTCATCAACGTAGTGGATTGCTTTTCCTTCTTTCTTCTTTACTTCAAGCACGTTGTATGCTTTGCCGTTGCATTCGATTGACCCGGTGTCGCTGACCAGCCCCCCGCCCTGCGGATAAAAGACGGTCTTGTCGAAAACGATTTCCTTTCCGTTCGCTTCCACGATGCTCGCGCTGCACTCTTTCAAGTAAGCGTCTTTAAGGCACAAGAGTTCGGTCATATGTTAAGTTTTCAACTCAAAACGTTGTTGACGAGCCACTCTCTCGCGAAGGGCTTGAGGTCTTCGTAGTTTTGCCCGACGCCGATGAACAAAATGGGAATGCGCAAGTCGTGCGCGATGCTGAACGCCGTTCCTCCTTTCGCGTCTGCATCGAGTTTCGTAAGCACCAGCCCGTCCAGCCCAACAGACTCGTGGAATTTCTTGGCTTGTTCGATGAGCGAGTGCCCGGCCACGCTTTCCCCGACGAAAATCCGGTAGTCCGGCTGGACCACCCGGTTGATTTTCTCCATTTCCTTCACGAGATTGTAGTTAGTTTCCTGCCTTCCGGCAGTGTCGATTAGCACGAAATCTATTTTCTCGGCTTTCGCGTGTGCAATCGCGTCGAATGCCACCGCAGCCGGGTCTGCGCCGTATTTTTGTTTTATCACGCGCACTCCGAGCTTTTCGCCGTGAAGTGAAGCTTGTTCTATCGCAGCAGCTCGGAAAGTGTCGCTTGCAGAGATTACGCTGGTAAAGCCTTTTTGCTTCAGGAGGAAAGCGATTTTGGCGATCGTAGTAGTCTTTCCAGCTCCGTTCGGCCCGATGAACAGGATTTTTACTGGCTTTGGCTTGCGAGCGGCTTGCGCGAAGAAATCCTGGTCTCCGGAGAACAAGTCGGTCAGCGCCAGCTTGACTTCGCTTTTTACCGAGTCGTTGACGCTTCCGCGCGCGATTTGCTTTCCTACTAGGCGCTTGCGCAGGTCTTCAATCAGGAATTCAGTGGTATCGAGGGAAACGTCGCTTTCCAAGAGCGCGATGCGCAGGTCTTCAAACAGGGGGTTGACCTCGCTTTCTCCGATGGTGACGCTTCCGGAAAACAGTCCGGTTATTTTTTTGAGCAAGCCGACTTTCGGAGCGATCTCTTTTTTTTCCCGTTTTACTTCGAAAACCGGTTTTCTTTGCTCTCGCCTGTCCGGTTCGGCTGGAGTTTGCTCTTGCGGTTCCGCAGTTTCTACGCTTGTTTGGTGTAGAACGGGCTGGGGTTGAAGCTCTTTCTTTTCTTCATAGCGCCTTTCGATTTTTTGCTCAACAGCTTTGTGTTCAATTTCTTTTTCTTCACGCAAAACCTCTTTTTCAGCTTGCTTTACTATTTCATCTTCTATTTTTTCTTCAGCCGTTTCTTTCGGCGTTTCCGCGCGAAGCTCTTCAGGCTTTTCGCGCGCTTGCGGGATTTCAGCTTCCTTCTTTTTTTCTTCCTCTTTTCCCGTAAGCTTTCCGACGAATCCGGTGACGGCTTTCTTGAGGAAACCAAACATTTTACAACGCCCTTGTATTTACTCCTGCCGGGCTTTCTCGCTCAACGACACCATTGCGGCGTTCAATCCTTCGAGCTCCTCCTGGATTTTAGACATTGCTTTCACGAGCTCGTCCTTGCGCGCGTCGAGGAACGCGTTCGCTTCGTCCACCGTCTTTTCGGCGATCACGCGGGCTCCCGTTTCAACCAAAACTTTTTGGGTGGAAGGCTTGGCGCGCACGAATACCCCTGAGCCGACCGCGAAAAAGCTTTCGTTTTCCCCCAAGCTTTCCAGCGCTTTCTTGGCAGAATCGCTTTCCTGCACGAAGGCGGCGAGCGAGCGCATTTGCGCTTGAAGCTCTTCAGCCCTCTGGCGGTAGTAATTCATTTCCATTGCCATTTTCTGCAGTTCCTGTTCTGACGTCATCTTCGCACCTGTTGCCCGCATTTGCCTATTGGTTCAACGAACTTTGCCAAAATGGAATCGCCTTGCCACATCCACTTCGCCCCGAGAATCAATTCGCTTTCCGCGAGTATTGCGCTTCGCGCTTCCATTACGTCTTCTTTGAGGCTTTGGTCGCAGTTTAAGGAAGATATTACTTCTTCCGGGCTTTGGTCGCGCACCATGTTCTTGAGTTCGCTTCCTTTCACCCACGCCATTCCCAAAGCAGCAATCAAGAGCAAGGCTATTACCGCAATGAAAATTTTTTTCATTTCATCCCCCGAGCGCTTCGAAAATCCTTTGCATTTCGATTCCAGTGGTCGCGTTTCCGACGAGCGCACCGTGGTTGTTAGCCACTATCGAAAAGCCGTTGTAAGTCTGGCCGAAGTTGGTCGTGCCAACGAGCCCCCTTACTGAGAAAATCTTTTCCAAATATTTCAACTCGATTTCGCTTGTTTCGTTGTGCGCGAGCAAGCCTTTGTCA
>DATDSY010000005.1:0-3949 GCA_035291125.1 Candidatus Norongarragalinales archaeon | reverse complement strand
CAGGCTCACCTGGGCTTCCGGTCGGGAAGAAGCTCGAGAACGTTCCCGAGGTTGACGAGCAGCCTTCCCTCGGCCTTCCTCAAGTGCTCTGCCAGTGTCGAGGGGGAAACGTCGAGCGCGCCCGCCAGGTCTTCGATGGTGGTTTTCTTGGGAGTATCGTAATAGCCTTTCTTTACCGCGAGAATGAACGCTTCCTTTCGCTTTTCCGGCAGGTGCTGCGACACGAGCCTGAACTTCAAAAACTCTGGTGAATTGAACAGCGAGCTTGGCGCCATGCTGTCCAAGTATTTTTTCGAGCGCACTTTGAAGTCGACGCTTTCCTTCAGCAAACTCGCCAGTTCCCGCAACTGCCTTTCCGAAGGCACTACGACCGTCGCGTAATCCCTATCCACTTTAGTCAATGTCGGGGGCAGGAGAATGCTTCTCGCCTGCGCGAATTTCGAAATCACGAGGGAATCGTGCTTGAACACTATGTTGGCCAAAGCCCAGTTTTTCGTTTTATGGATCACCTGGAGCCGCGTCACGTGCGGGCTTTTCGAAATGGCTTTCAGCACGTTGGAAACGTCGTCCTGCGAATCGATCTCGAACAGCCCTTCCTCCGCCCCCTTGTGGAAAATCAGCTGGGAAACGAGCATTATCCTCGACCCTTCGGCTTTCTCCACGGCACTGATGCACCAGCAGGGGTGGACGTACTCCAGGTCGAGCAATACGGGCCTTTCTTTCTTCATGTTGAAATAGTGAAATAAGAGCAGGTTAAAAAACTCTTGAGATTAAAGGATTACACTTTCTAGAAAGAGGTGGGAACCGTGTTTGAATTGCCGAAACTGGAGTATGCGTACAACGCGTTGGAGCCGTATATCGACGAAATGACGATGACTATTCATTACACCAAGCACCATCAGGCGTACATAGACAACGCCAACAAGGCGGTTGCAGGAACTCCTTTCGACGGCAAGCCCGTTGAAGAGTTGCTGGAAAACTTGAATTCCGTTCCAGACAACATCCGCACCGCGGTGCGAAACAACGGCGGCGGGCATTACAACCACACGCTGTTTTGGAAGATGATGGGGCCAGGCAAGGGAGGAAGCCCGTCGGGCGAGTTGGGCGGTGCAATAAACGAAAAATTCGGTTCGTTCGACAAGTTCGTCGAACAGTTTTCCGATTCGGCGGCCAAGCGTTTCGGGTCCGGATGGGCGTGGCTGGTTTCGAACAGCGGCTCGCTCGAAATAATGTCGACGGCAAACCAAGACAATCCGATTTCGGAGGGCAAAACTCCGCTTTTGGGAATAGACGTATGGGAACACGCGTATTATCTTCGCTACATGAACAAGCGCGCGGACTACGTGAAAGCCTGGTGGAACGTCGTAGACTGGGCGTACGCCGAAAGCCTCTTCAAAAAATAGGGGAAAAAAGAAATTCAACTAAAGAGTATCTTCAGGTACACCAGCGGGTTTGTAAGCTCCTTGCGCGCCGTCTCGTTCGCCAGCGTTTCGGCAATCATGTTGCGCGCGTGCTTGTTGGTCGCCGCCTTCTTTACGATGTAGTTCAACAGCCAGTAGTTGCCGTTGATGTTCCACGACCCGCGCTGCTGCAGCTTGAAGCTCTTCTGCAATTCATTATCCAGTTCCGCAGCCAAGTCGCGCTCGTACTTCGCGAGCGAAGCTTCCGAAAAGTCGTTCTTGGCGAAAGCTTCGTGAATGGCGTTCGCGGCAAGCTTGCCCGAAGCCATGGCGTTTCCGATTCCCTCGCCAGTAAACGGGTCGATGAGCGAAGCTGCATCGCCTATGAGCAAAAATCCGTTTCCGTAGTTTTTCCTCCGCTTTGAGCCGAAAGGCAGGTTCCACGCCTTGATTTCAGAAACCGGCTCGGCGTTGGCAAACCTTTCCTTGAAAAGCGGGTTGGTCTTGATTTCGTTCAGCATCCAATCGCGCAAGTTGATTTTCTTTTTCTTGAAGTCTTTCGTGAGAAGGCCGACGCCCACGTTGGCGAGGCCGTTGTCGAGCGGGAAAATCCAGAAGTATCCGGGGACTATGGACTGCACGAAGTGCAGTTCGATGTTTTTCGTTATGCCCGTAATGCCCTTGTAGTAGCCGCGCACTGCAACGCAGTGGTGCGCTTCGTCTATCTTGTCCAAGCCGAGCTTGTTGGCTATGATGCTCGTAGCGCCGTCAGCGCCAACGACTACTTTCGCGCGGAACTCGCGGGGAACCTTGTCTTTCACACCCATTCCCTTGACTCCGACAACGAAGCCGTTTTCGGTCAGCAAGTCTGAAACCGCGAACTCTTCGATAGTCGTTGCGAATTTTTTGGAGTGCTGGAAAAGCAAATTGTCGTACACGAGCCTGCGCGCGCAATAGCCCACGTTTTGTTCCGTGCGAAAAGGAATTTCAACGACGTACCCTTCGGGGGAAGAGAACGTCACGCCGTAAATCTTTTCGTTGTCCACGCGCTCTATGCCTTCCAGCAAGCCCATTTCGCGCAAGACGCCCATGCTTTTTCCGCTTATCGCGTCTCCGCAAGTCTTGTCGCGCGGGAACTTCGCCTTGTCCAAAAGCAGCACTTTGTGCCCGAGCTGCCCCAGGAAAGTAGCGCAAGTCGCGCCTGCAGGCCCTCCGCCAACGATTACAACGTCGAAAGTGTCGTCCATCAAATCCGCCATTCGCAAAGTTTACAGCAAACACCTTGCCGAAAACCCGGTTTTGAACGCCCGGGAAGGCAAAATAGTCTTTTTTGCTATCTTACTAAAAGGGGAAGGAGGGAATAAAAAACGTTTTGTTGAACGCCTTCGAGCGGCTGGAAAGCATAAAAAGCAAGGGGTTATTGTGATATGCAGCACACGGTGAACTGCTGATGAAAGACGAAATTCCTTTCGTGGACAAGGCGAAGTGCGTCGGGGCCGGGGTTTGCGCTGCAGTAGCTCCGAACACGTTCAAGATGTCGGGGGGGAAAGGCGGAAGTGGCAAACCCGCAAGGCGATTCCGAGGAAGCGATTCAAGCGGCAATCGACGGCTGTCCCGCGCAAGCCATCTTCTGGAAGAAGAAAACCTGATTTTCTTCGGAATCGGGGGGCTAGAATTCCTTGTTTTTGAAGAAGTAATAGGCGTAAACGAAGCCCAGGAAAAGCCCGCCCAAGTGCGCGGCGTTCGCAATCCCGCTTGCCGGATTGAACGTTCCCAAAAACTCTATCGCAACCCACAATATCGCCGCGTAACGCATGGGCATGGGCACGAACATCACGAAAACCACGAGATTGGGCGCTAACACCGCCAACGCACCAAGAATGCCGTAAATCGCGCCGCTCGCGCCCAACGCAGGCAACGCGGGGGTTATTCCCGCGAGGACGAAGAGAAAGTAGAAAACGCTTCCCGCTATCCCTGCAGCCAAAAACAATTCCAGGAACTTTCTCGAGCCGATGCGCTGTTCGAGGAACGGGCCGAACATGAGCAGGGCGAAGCCGTTGAAAAACAAGTGCGCCAGCCCGCCGTGCAGGAACATTGACGTGAAAAAACCCCACGGCTGCGTTGCGACTGCGGCGGGATTAAACCAAAACAGTTCGGTAAACCCGGAGATAGCGGTTTGCAGCACGAAAACTGCTACCAGCAAAACGAGCATGAGTGTAGAATACATTCAACCAACAGTCCATTCTGCTTTGCGAGTGCGTTGCCCCAGTCTAAGCCTTGAAAGCCACCAGGGCGAACGCTGAAAGCCTAAAAAAAACTAATTCAGTTTTGCATGAACATCAAGTACAAGCCGCCGAGCACCGCAACCGCGGCCAGCAGCCAAGTCATGACGTCTGCGTTCACTATGTTGATTTTTCCCAACAGCCAGGCGATTCCCAGCAGCAGGAATACTGCGCCGACTTGCTTATGGTCTCCGGACACTCCAACCACCCCGCCTCCCGACGAAGGCGTATGCGAATACTACTTCAAGGCAATATTTAAACTCCAGC
>DATDSY010000004.1:0-10462 GCA_035291125.1 Candidatus Norongarragalinales archaeon | reverse complement strand
CGCGGCGTGGATCAAAAGCTTGAGAAAGTTCGCGGAAACCGCCGACAAAAACTATTCAAAATCCACAAGCGCGCCGTACTTGGAAATCGGAACCGGAAGTTCGGTGGAAAAAGACGCGTTTACGGCCGGCAAGGAAGCGGCAGAAAAGGCCATTAAACAAATTAAGTCGAAAAGAGAATTACAGTTGGCGCTGGTATTTGCAGCTAGTGTTTACGAAGCCAACTATGAAGATCTTTTAAAGGGAGTTCGCGCAATAACAAAAACTGCGCCCCTTGCTGGCTGTACGACAATGGGGGAAATTAACGATAAGTCACTGCACAAAAGCGTAGTCGTAGCAATTTTCGCAGCTGAAAAGGAAACTTTTTCGGCCGAAACAATAGCCATGCCGTTGGAGGAACAGTATCAAGAGAGAAACAATTTCACAAGAGAACTTCAGAAATTAGAGGTAATGGCCGAGTTTAAAAAACAAATGCCCGACCTCGGAATCGTTTTCTTTCCGGGATATGAGAAAGAAAATGGGATGAAGGTCATTGCACCGACTTTTTTGAGTGAATACGCAAATAAGTTCAGCACGCCTTTTCCAATAATTGGTTGTTTAGCGGGAGACGACTGGGCATTTAATAAAACGTATCAATTCTTCAATGCAAAGGCGCTGACGGATACGGTAGTTTTTGTTGCAATAAAAACTAAGCTGGCATTCGGGATCAGAAGAGTACACGGACTAAAGCCCGTAAATACCAGCCAGTATAAACTTAGAGTTAAAAATGGCTTAGTTACAGAAATGGCTAAGATACAGGACAATAAAATCTACAAATACGCGCCGGTGCTAGATCTTTACATTCGAGAAACGGGAATAACACTTAAAACGCTACAAGACTCTGTTCCGCTATTCTTACGGGAGTTAATCGGACAGAACAGAACTCCCACCATTACTAGGCTAAATGATGGAGCACACGGATATCCAACGTTTATTGAAGGAAAAGCGATACGGTTTGACAATGCGTTTAATGACGGAGATATGGTTCAAATAACGAGAACGACGCCGGAAGAAATAGTTACAACAACAAGAAATTCAATAACTGAGGCGACAAAAATTGGAAAAATAGGAAAAATAGCGGGGGTATTGTTAATTTCATGCGCATCACTCGAAGCGGTTTTGAACACGCATAAACTTAATGAAATTGAAAGAATAAAGCCGGCATTTATGGATATTCCGCTATTTGGCTGTTATAACGCTGGCGAAATCGGCCCGATGGCTGTTCCCCAGGGCTCCGGTACAGTCGTCGCCCTCGTTTTCGGCAACGAACTCCGCGAGTAAACCCCGACTTTACGCTCGCAGTTTTAAACAACCCCCAGCCGCGCAGTTAAACTTTTAGTTTACTTTTTATCAACCTAGTTGTTTTAACCCCTAGTCGGCAGGGTGTTTCTGTAAGGGGAGGATGGAAGGTTGTTGGAAATGCACGAAGAAAAACTCGAAAACCCAGTTGAAAGCGCGGGGGAAATCCAGCGGCTTGAATTCGCCGTGGTAATACACCAGGCCGACAGCACGCTCTTAGTGGTAAGGCCTATAATCCGTTTTGCCGGAAGCAAACTCGAGCCGTTCAGCACTTCGGCCCACGGCGGGTTGCTTGAAACGCTCAGGAAACAACTGGAGAAAGAAACCGGGTTGGCGCTAAAGAAAGACTTTTGCTACATAGGACATTTGGACTACACGTCGAAAAACGGCAGGAAAACGAGGCAAATCAAGCTCACCACGCGCGCAATCGAACAGCCAAACACACTCGCAGCACACTGCCACTACTAGCAAACCAACAATCCGGGGTCCAGTAAACTGGGAATTATTCAACTTCCAGTTGATTTTTTATCAACCGAAGTTATTTGACCGTCCGGATGCCCGTTAGATTATAGCAGGAAAAGGAGATGGTCGAAATGAAAGAGTTGCTTGCAGTGGTTTTTCTTATTGGCTTGTTCGGTTTCGTATATGCCGACGGAGATCCTTGTTCCGACGGGCGTGCAGAGTGCGTTCCCACGCCTTCACCCAGCCCCTCGCCTTCCCCGACAGAAGCGCCTTACCCCGGCTCCAGGCCTACGCCCGACCCTTGCATTATTGCCGACAGGATAGACTGCCCTCAACCTACGATAACTCCCACGCCAGACCCTTGTGTCATCGCGGACAGGATAGGCTGCCCCCAGCCTACTCCAACGCCCACCCCCGAACCGACGCCTGCGCCTTCAGGCGGCAACGGCGGCGGCTCAGGGCGCGGCAGCGACATTTACCTCCCTCCCACAAGCAGCACGCCTGCAGTGCCAGCGCAAACAACTTCACTCGAAACGCTTGTTGAAGAGAAAAACCTGTTTTTGGCCGTACCGTATGCAGCGTTCGCCGGAGAACAAATCGAAGTGAAAGTTACGGACAAGCGCACTAGCGCGCCGTTGGAAGGAGTCCACGTGGGCGTCTATGCGAAAGGCGAGAGAATCGTCTTGCTGGAAACGGGCGAAAACGGCATTGTCCGATTCACTGCAACCGCGCCAGGCATTTTGACGTACCAAGCTGAAAAAGCGGGTTGGAAACAAGCCAACAACCCCAAAACCGTGATTTCGGCCCAAGCAAACATACAGTTTGCAAAGCAAGAAGAAGCTTCCGAGCCTGCGCCGCAGGCGAGCGGGCTGACGGGATTGTTCACTGCAACTGCCGGAAACTGGATTCTGCTCTTGCTCGGGGCAATACTCGCTTTCGCGGGCTACTCGAGATTCTACCCAAAGAAAAAATGATCCCAGCCAAGGCGCCTTGACAACCGGCATCGCGCCTAGACTCGCTAGGGTAGCAGAATCTGCTTTACTTCTTCCAAGCGGTCGTGGTTAATCCACAAGTGGGTTCCGTAATGCTTTTTCTTTGTTCCAACCAAGCCTTGAGAAACGAGCCTGCTTAACGCCCGCTTTACTATTTTTTTGTCTCGATCATTAAACTCTCTCGAAACGTGTTTTAGCACCGTTTCCTCGGTAACTTGATGCCCGTGTTCGGAAAAGCACCGTTCGTCAAGCAAGAACCTGAGCACGAACTTCTGCGCTTCAATCAACGCAAATTTCTGCATAGGTTAATTAAATAAGTGCAAAGATTTAAATTCCTATCTTTTCATACCTACTTACTGAATGATTGAATTTTGGGGTACTGCAAAATGGGTTTGAGGCATGTGTTTGGAAATAAGCCGATTCCGCGCCTGTTGGACTTTATGCTGGTTCACAGGCATTGGGATTACCCAATTTCAGAACTCGAGAATGCTACTGGAATTAGCTATCGCACACTTCAGAACATAATTCCCAGGCTAGTTGCGAACGGGATTCTAATCGAGGCTAGGACTGTTGGAAACGCTAAATTTTACGCTATAAACCTAAGCTCTAATTCTGTAAAGAAGCTGGACGAATTCGCTATTCAGGCAGACTTGGATTTCGGGCTAAAACCTGCAGCAAAGGAAAAACTGCCGATCGCGGCCAGAAGCTGACGGGCGAGCAAAGCGTTTTGCCCGGGCATTCGAATAAAACACCGTACCGACAACTTTTGCGGTGGTTTGTTATCAAAAACGATAACGAACGGCGAGAAAAAACTGTAGTCTAGATGCTTGCCAGTTGTTTCAAGACGAATCCCGCCGTTTCCTCGAAGCCCGGCTGGTTTTTCATCAGGATTCCGAGTTCCCGAGTCCACACCTGCTTTTTCTCGTTCACCGCGCTTTTGAATTCTTTTGAACCGAATTTCTTTCCGTAGAAAACCAGTTTTTCGTCAATCAAACTGCGGTTCGGGCTGAACCCCTTGTTAAGCAAAAACCAGGCGTCGTAAACGTCCCGCGGGTGGTTTCTAGTGAGTATCGCCCGAATCTTTTCGGCAAGCATTTCCTCTGCCGCCATTACCAACGCGACGTACGGGCGCAAATCGCGGTATTGTGGCACTATCCTCACGACCAAGGGAGGTTGGACTACCTTCTCCCGCAAGCTGATTTCAAGGGTAAGCGTTTGAACCGACTTTTCCCCGCCGTTGAAAAGCGGACCCTTGAACTTGAGCTTGGCTGAAACCGACTTGCTCTTTTTTTCAGTCCTGCCCAACGCCGTTTCGGCAAAAACGCCAGAACTTGCAACCGCGTTTTCTACCAATTCCAGCGGGTCGGCGTCCGAATTGAAGGTAAAGTCCAAGTCTTCGCTGAAGCGGTCGAGGCCGAACGCCTTCTGCAACGCCGTTCCGCCCTTGAAAACGAATTCCGTGGACGAAACGGAGTAAAGCGAAGCCAGGAAAACGTGCTGCAAGTAATCTTTCTCCGCCTGGTAGAGGTTGAAACCCAACGCCCTCGCGTAGTCAGCCAACTCTTGCCTAGAAATCATTCCAACACCTCGTTCACGACAAGCTTCCACTTCCGGTTTCTAACCCCTTTTCCCGCAAGCGCGGGGTTCAACAAGCCGAATTTTACGCCGTCCGGTTTTATTCCAGACTCTAGACCGGCGCGCTCGAGCAGAAAACCCAAGCGCCGCCTTACGATGCTTGAACCCGTGCGCTCCGCAAAATCCTCGAGCTTCGCCGCACTCAGTGCGCCCTGCTTTAACGCGTAAAACGCTTCGGAAACCGGCAGACGCGCTGGAAGGCGCAATCCGTCCACAACCGCCTTTTCCGGCTCCGCCACGAAAGCGTTGCCCTCGCGCTTGAAGCCGAACAACGCACTGCGCTTGATCTTGACGAACGCTATTTTCGAGTTGCCGAAGTAAACCGGCTTTTTCTGCCGCAAGCAGGCTACTTGCACTTCAACAGGAATCTGCGTCGTGAGGGAATGGAAAGCCAGCGCCGACAAGAACGAAACGTACGACGGGAAAACCAAGTTCGAAGCGACCTCGAGCAAATCCGCGTCAGGCAGGCAGTACTTTCCCCGCTCTATCCTCAAAAGCTTCCGCGCTTTCACGAGCCGGCCGAGGAAAACCTTGCAGTAAGCCGGCTTCTTCCCCACAATCCTGCACGCATCGAGAAGCGAAAACACGGAAACCCCGTTTTTCCCCAACTCACGCTGGAACGACAAGAAATCCAACTCAAACCACACCATTATTTTTACTTTCATATATTTAAAGATATCATTTTTGATAACTTGCTCATACTGAAAGGCGGCGGGAGGAGAAACGCTTTCCCCGAAATGGCGGTCGTGCAGGCGAAACTCAATGTTTACGGAAAGAAATTCGGCTTCAAGGAGTTCGAAGGCAGGGTCAAGGGAATTCAAGAAATCTGGAAGCAGGAGTTGGACGCGCTCACGCCCAACCCGCTGGACTACGAACTCGTTTCGAAAGAAGTCTTGAAGCAAGCGAAAGGCTGGAAGTAGAAAGGTGGTGCAGATTCTGACTCAGTAATAATCGTAGCAATCTAGCGCCATGCATTTCAATTTCCCCTAGAAAGCGAATACAGCGCATGCGCAAGTTTCTTCGCATATTTTACAGACACGGAATCCTGTCCAAACCCCCAAGCTTTACTTCCGCGGTAGGATAAGTAATCATTCGCTTGATTTGCGAAAGAAACTGGAGCAAAGGCAGACGAAACGGCGCCGTAAATTCCGTTTCCATAAGCGTATCCTCGCGCATCATGCGCCTCATAACCAAACGGAGTCACACCAATAGAGGGATTTCCTAGTTCGTTTACGAACTGCCTCAAATTCTGGTCGTAGATTGTGGTCCAGTAGGGATCGCCGTTTGCGGAAGTTCCAACGAACGACGAAACATCGGCGTCTTCCGTTCCTTCCGGAACTGCAATTATAAATGCGTTGTCGTTGTGCAAGGCGCCAGACGTTTGGTTTACGGCATCTAAAAACCTAATTTCTGCCGTTTCAAAAGGGGAAAAGAAGTAAGTCAACTTGTTACTGCGGGCGGCTGACGTTTGATTCAAGAACACAGTAGTGGCATTGCCCCAATTGTTGTAAACCCAGCTTGAGTTCATGTAAAAAATCGTTCCCGACACGTAAGAAACACGGCCATCATTGGCTGTAGAAAGGGGATTAGCAAGAACGAACACGCTGGAAACGCCGTTTGTATCTGAAGCGTTTCTATAAAACGCATTTGAAATTTGTGAACTTACCTGAATTAAATCTCCCGAAAGAGTTCGCCCTGGCGCTATATAGATGGTGGCATTTTTGTTTAGTGTAAACTGCAATTGATCGTAATCATAAGTCGCCAAATCCAAACCATCGAACCCGAACTTAAAGCCAGGAATGCCGGGAATTATTTTAAACGACTCGCCTGCAGCTAGATAGTACCAACTTAAAGGATCGTAAACTACTAGCCCGCTGAGCCCTTCACTAGCCCCTACATTTTGCGAGTGCATTTCAACGCGCCAGTCTCTGGCACCGGCGATTTTCTGGTTTTGCTCAAGGAAAAGCCTCTTCGAAAATACGGAAACAGTCGCATAGTCTGTCCCTCCTAAAGCGCCGCGAGTGACGCCCCACAGGAAAAGTTCGTATTCGCCCAATTTCTTGCTTTCCAGAGGATAAAGTTTAATTGCAATTTCTCTCGAATGTGAAGCGTCCGTGGAAGAAAAGGCCGCAAAAGTATTGTTCTTTGAATCTAGGCCGATATGTTCTAGAATTATCTTAGTACCGTCACGCAGAGTGAAGGAGTCACCAACGACCATAAACGAGTTGTAGTCTGCTTCTCTTGCTATTGAGGCGCCAGTAATTTGGGATCCATTCAAACGCCAAGTCTTCCCGCTGAAGGGCACGGCGACAAAAGTGTCTCTTAAGAAGTAAAGTTTGATCCGATTTTTAGTTAACAAGTCTGCGTCTGGGCAGCTCGACTGGTTTTTTGTTATATCAAGACACAAAGGAAGCGAACTGTTGAAAGAAATTTCATATGTTGCCCTGGCATTTTGTGCCTCCAATCGGCGGTCTGAAGAGTCATAACGTGTCTTTGAAAACAAGTGCATAGCCTGACTTTCAGTAATTGGCAGGTGGCGTGGGTTTTCAATTGCGCCGCCCCAAGGCAAAGAAAGCAAGTCTGTTTGATTTGCAGTAACATGCTTGCACTCTATCGCATTATAACAGTAGTTGGCGAGGAAATCCCTAAAGTCGTCAGAGCGATAGTCGAGATTGTCTTGAATGTAAGTTTTCATCAGAAAGGAGTCGTCATAATCTCCGCCGTCCGCAGTAGGAGTGTCTGACGCAGATGAAAACACGCTCAGAAACAGGACAGTCAATAAAATCGGCGTTATGGACAAAACGCGTACAGACTTATTCAAACCAAACACCCCACTCCAAACACAGAGTACTAACCACTAGACGCGGCAACATTGACTTTTCTTAATCTTACCTGTCTTGCGTTGTTTAAAAACGTTGAGTGGAGGTTCATTCAACTTTTAGTTGATTTTTATTCAACCCACTCGTTATATTCGGTTGTCGGCAGGTTTGGTAGGAGGCGGTTGGAAAATGGGTTGGGAAAAAAGCGTTCTTGCGGTTTGTTTGGCGGCATTAGTGCTTTTGCCTTTTACTTCAGCAGAAAATGTGGTTGATGCGGGTTCCGGTGGCGCAATCGTTTGCTACAAAGATTACTTTGGCAAAGAATCTTGCGTTTCCGCTTCGAAAGTCAAATGGCAAGGCGGCGGTTTCGTCATAACCGACAATGCAGACATTGCTGAAATTCAAGCCGCGGCGGAAGAAAAAGGCGCTTCAAACCAAGTTTCCGTGGTTTACTACGGCGATTTGCAGAACCCTGGCATTGCCGCAATCGGTTCCCTCGTTCAACGTTTGAAAAAAGACTATGGAGAAGATGTCTCGGTTGAATTTCTGCAGAAACCCGAGATTGGCCGTGTGCTTTTTGCACAGGAAGTCGCCGAAGCCAGTGAGTGCACACGGGGCCAAGGAAAACTTGAAGAATTCAAGCAGAAAATTTTTGACGCGAAAGGGCAAGAGCAAGACAAGTGCACGCTCGAAAAGCATGCTTTCGAAACAGGCTTGGATTTGGAAAAATTCAAGGCTTGCATTTCGTCTGGCGAAAAAAAAGCCGTTTTAGAAAAGCATAAAGAAAAAATCGCCTCACTCAACGCGCCCGCTTGGTCAGCGGTGGCAATCAACGGCCTGCCTTTGTTGGACTTGTACGAGTACGATGCTTATACTGAAGTGGTGGAGGGAATCCTGACGAACACGCCTTACGATATCAGAAGGCCGACGGAATACTCGGACCAAAACCCGCTTCCCTTCCCGTGGCGAGACCCGCCGCAAGCCAAGCACACGCCGGTAGTAGAAAAGGCGGTTGCAGACGCGATTGATTTTTATGACGAACAAGGCAAGCCCGAAGAGAGGCTATACCTGAAAGTTTATCTAGTCCCTTCTGAGTTGAAAACGGACTCTGATTTTCAAAAGCTTCAGGAAATAGTTGAGGGCGAGAGGAGCGGAGCTATCGAATCCATCGACAGAAATAACAAAATATTATATGTCAGCATGCCCGCGAGCAGCATAGACCCGTTTTCTGCAGTGGACAAGGTTGAAAAAATTTCTTTCGACGAAAAACACGCAGTTCCATCAACCCCCCCTAAAACGCTACAATGTCCTGTTTTAGATGACCAACCCTCAACAACGCCAAATGCTGAAACATCCAGCAAGGAGGAAGCGGTTGAAACAACTCCAGCCGAACGATCCGAAGGGCCGGCTGAAGCAGACGAGCCCGCCTCTGTTAAAGCTCTTGAAATCAAGCTTTCGCTCGGAGCGGATAAAACGGCGGTGGTGTCTTCCAACGCAGGTATTGCGCGCATCGAATCGAAAGGCGTGAACGCGGTTGTCGCAAACCCAGCATCAATTAGTTTCGACGATGAAGGCTTGAACCTTGGCGGACGGCCAGTCAAGATTTTTCCCGATGAAGCGGCAAGCAAAATCTCTTCAGGGGAGGGAATTGTTGAAATCCAGGAGATGAAATTGCAGAACGTATTGTTCAATCCAGTTTACGAAGTTTCCGGTGAAAAAAGCGGGAAAATACTCGGGTTAGTGGCGGTTAACTATCCAGTCAAAATGGTGGTAAATGCTGCCGACGGAACAATAGAATCCACACAAAAACCGTGGTGGAGTTTTCTTGCAGGATAAAAACAGAAGCGGTGGGTAAAGCGTGCACGAAAAAATCAGCTGGTTTCTAAAGGCATTATTGTTAATCTCGTCTCTTACCACCCTGTCTTTTGCGGACGGCGACAACAACAACTGCTTTTACACAACCCAGACCTTCAACATGCAAGATGCAATGTACATCGAGGAGAAGATAGACTACCAAGGCGATATAGACTGGTTTAAGGGAAACGGCCCAAGCCAATTTACATTGCATGGCGTCATGGTGCCTCCGAACAACCGCGATTACGACATCGAAATTTACGATTACTGCGGCGGGCCCATCGTGCGCAGTTGCACTCGCGGAACCGGAGAAACGGAAAACGAAAACTGCGTTACTCCTACGGATGCAATTCACGGAGACTTCTACGTTAAAGTTTATGGCTTTGGTGGCGGTTACGAAGCAAATGCGCCATACTACATAACGGCAGGGGTCAAGGCGACTTGCGACTTGGAAAGCCAACCCGGCTACCCCCTGCAAAACTACTTTTACAGAAACCAGTCGCTAGACTCTTATGGCTTTTACTACAGAAATCCTAATTCCTTTAGCATAGGCTATTACGTTGTTTCAAACCTCTTCAGACCTACAGGCAACTTTATCGACAAGGCGATAAACAACCAAATCCAACTGCTAAGCTCGGGAGAATCAACAACGTTTTTCGACTTGTTCTACCCGCCAAGTTGGAACGGAAACCTGTGGCCCGAAATTGGAAATTACAAGCACAAGACGTTCCTGCTGGCTTACTGCGGTCTTGGCTACGTGGATGCCACTTCCAAAAACTCTTTCTCGTATCCGTTAGTTTGCAAGGCTGACGGGGAACAGTGTTCTGCGCCAGGCCAAAACACTGGCGAGTGCTGCAGCGGATACTGCAACACAAACTCTTTCTGTGGGCAGAACGCCCCACAACCGAATCTCCAAGTCACTCAAATCTACACGTTTCCCGGCAATCCCACGGGCGGACAGCCTGCAACCGTTTACGTTACGACCTCTGAAACTCAGGGCGTGAACGCGCCAAGGTCGTGTACTAGGCTGAAAATCGACGGCAGCGACGCCGCGGCTTTCTGCCAATCCATTCAAGCAGGCAATTCCACCACCGGCGCTATCCAAGTCAACCTTCCGGTCGAAACCCACAACATCACGGCAATAGCAGACTTTTGGGGGGAAGTTAGCGAAAGCAATGAAGGCGACAATTGGCTGTCAATTGACAAGTATTGGAAGCAGCCGTTGTTCATGAACTCGCAAGTGGAAAACTTGCGCCAGCGGTATTACAAGAACGAGGCGGTGCAGTACGACGTTTACCTCACGGACCAGCAGACCTCCGCGCCGCTGGACGGCGCGTACGTAACCACGCTCAACCCGTTCACCC
>DATDSY010000003.1:0-14119 GCA_035291125.1 Candidatus Norongarragalinales archaeon | reverse complement strand
TTTGCTCGGGTTAATAGCCTGCCTTTACGCGGGCGACTTGCTCGTGTGGGTTTTACTGCGCTGAGTGGAAACTACCATCTTCTGCTGTATTCGATGCCGAGCCTCGGCTTCGCCTTTTCCTTGATGTCTTGAATGAGTAGATTTGCATCCTTGTGGCTTAGCGTAAGGCTTGCCGACCGCCATCCCTCGTCGAAAAACGGGCCTTTTGGCGAATCGTGAACCCCGCGAGTTTCCCTTCTAACGTGCACCATGACCGTTCCTGCAATCGACTTGGCGTCTCCAATCGTGAAGCCCGGCCTGAGCTCGAGGAAAGGCCGAAAATTTCCGCTGGTGATCCTGAAAAGCGAAGGATACTGAGAGTTCTTTATGAATACTTTTGGCTTTCCTGGAGCGGAAAGTTCTACTCCGTTCTCAAAGGCCTTGAATGAATAGCTAGTGGTGGTTTCGCTTTTTTGGGCTTGATTTTCAGCATTGGGCTTTCCGGCTGCGTGCGTCGTGCCTTGTGCAACCGCGCCGTGAATCAACACGCCGAGAGCCAGTGCAGCGCTTACTGATTTCAAGAGCTTGCTTTTCGCCATCTTTCGTACAGCCTCCAAAAATCATTGGGGGGGGGCTTTTTAATACCACCAAATCGTGGCGCGTTTATTACGTTTTCGTTATTGTGTTTTCGTCCACCGTAAATTTCACGCCGAGCAGTTTCTCGCAAACGGCAATGTTCGCGAGCAGGTGCTCGGTTTTTGCGGCGCGAATAGCATTCTCTCCTCCCGCCAACGCCATTAGGGGAACCAGCTGGTCTCCCAAATGCTCATCGACCGCTTCGGCAGAATTATTGAATTCTAAAAACTTTTGCGCAACTTCTTCTCCTACTTTTTCAGCAGGCTTTCCCTTCTCACCCAATGCTGAAAACCCCGCAATGCTGTTTCCGTAATTCGCTTGCAAGAATACGAAAGTTCCCTGCCCTTCTGCATTCACGCTTTCTACTTTTATTTTGGGAGAAATATCTTGTGCAACCAGTTGCTTGAGTGCGCTTTTCTTCTGCCTTTCGGCGATTTCAATGGGCAAGTTCGCTACTGCAGAAATTCCTTCGATTGACCTCAGTTCGCCGCGTTCCAAAAATTCGGCCGGCTGAAGCGAATCGCAAGGGTGCACCGTTATTTCCACAATCCCGCCGCCCTGCGGGTAAAACCCGTGTTTTTTGAGCGAGCATTCAGCGCGGATTCCGAACTTCTCCGCGGCTGGAAGGAACACCTTTTGGAAGTATTCGAACTGCGGGGACCAGGCGACGTGCGTGCCTCCGGTTATTTCAACCGTGCGCTTTTCCCCGGAAAAAGCAAGCGGGAGCAAAAGTGTTTGCATTACGAGCGTAACGCTTCCGGCCGTTCCCACATCTATGCTTAACTTGCCGAAATCGATTTTTTCCGGCGGAGTGAAAACCAGTTTTTGCGAGCCGATTTGCGCGCCTTCGACCTTTCCCCCCATTTGCTCCAGCGCCCTTACTCCCGCGAGATGCTGCGCCTGCAATCCCGGCTTGGGGCGCGCCGAACGAATGTTTTCAAACTCCACGCGTTTTTTCAACACGGTGGCAAGCGCGAGGCCGGTGCGCAACACTTGCCCGCCTCCGTTTGAACAGTCCAAGCGAATCGCTTTCATGTGAGAAAACCTTTTTTTTTCCACGATGCTGGTTTCACGACAAAAGGAGGTTTAACGCAACTCCCGCAATTCCAGCAGCGTAAAGCAAAACGCCGGGCTTGAGGATTTCCCGCCATTTTCCGGTGGCGAAGCCGGTTATGGCAAGTTTCGCTGTGAGCGAAGCAGCCAGGCCAGCGAAGAGCGAAAGCGCGGCGGTTTTCGTGCTTACCGCCCCGGCGTTGTAAAGCAAGGCTATGGATGCAAACACCGATGTAGAACTCAACACGCCGCCGACAAAGCTAGACAGCACCACCACTCCCGGCGCGTTTTCTACAGTCCAGTTGAGCAGCCAGCTTACGAGAAACAATGCGAGCGAAAATTCTACTATGAACTTGAGCGAAAGAGGGCGTTTAGACTGTTCGAGCTCGATTTTTTTCGCTTTCTTGGCGTAAAACCACGTTGCAACGGCGAAAGCCGCGAAAAAGACGGAGGTCGTCGGAAGTGCGGCGTAAAGCAGCGCAGGCGAGATTATGGCGAGGAGGACGGAGTCGCTGGCAATGGAGCCCGCGCTTGCTGACGCCAGGACGCCTAAAATGCTTTGGCAATTCTTTTTCGCTTTTTCGGCCATTACCGCCACGACAGCCACCGAAGAAACGAACCCGCCGAAGAACGACGCGAGGGACAACGCTTGCTTTCCGATGTATTTCGTCAGAATGAATCCGCCGAAACTGATTGCGGTTATGGAAACGACGATCGTCCAGAAGAAACGCAGGTTGACGTCCTGCCCTAACAATTCGAGTGGCTTCGCGGGCAATTGCGGGTATATAATGAACGCAATCAGCGCAAACAAAAGCAAGTCGATAATCTCGCTTTTCGAGACTTTCTGCGTGAGGTCGTGCAGCTGGCTCCCTTCGACGAGAAGGAAAACGGCGATTATCGCCGCGAGCCCGGCTTCAACGAAAAAATCCGTTCCGACCAATGCTCCGAGCACGTACGTGGTGGGGAGCATTATCGTAGTGGTGACTCCCCACGCGCCCGTATGCCGCGCGCGTTGCATGTAGTATAATGCTGCTAAAGCAAAAACGCCTGCGAGCCCAAGCGCAACCGCGAAAGCGTTTTGCGTGGTTGAAGTCAATAGCATTCCGAGAAAGCCGGTCAACGCAAACGTCCTGAAGCCGATGACGTGGTGCTCTTTTTTTTCCCGCTCGAGGCCGATGAGCCCTCCGATGGCTATAGCAAGCACGCTTTTCCAAACGAACGCTTCGAAAACCGGGGAAAACAATTGCACACCGTTAGCAATTTCAAACCCTTTTCTTTCCTTCCTTGCGGACTGCAGCGCTTATTTCCTTGATTTTCCTCGCATCGACTTGCTCTTCGAAAGCGTTGCCCACGTGAATGCCGTGCGCTCCGGCTGCAATGCATTCTGCCGCCTGCACTGCAGTCCTGACTCCGCCTGCGTTGAAGTAAAGCAAGTCGCTTCCGACGGTTTTCGATATCGCTGAAATCATGTCCGGGGGCGTGGGCAAAGGCGCGCCGCTTCCGGCGTCGGTAATCAAAACGTGCGAACCCGTGTATTTAGCCGCAAGGGCGCATGCGGCCGCCAAATCGCTTCGTTCTCGAGGAACGACGTTGGCGTTTCCAACCCATCCGACCGCGCGTCCCGGCTCGATTATCAAGTACGTGGTGGGAATGGCTTCCAAATGCATTCTCGCTACTACTGGCGCAGCCTGGATTTGAGCTGTCGAAAGCCAGTAGATGTCTCGCGAGTTTAGCATGTGCATGAAGTAAATCGCGTCCGCATACTCGCTTATGCCTGAAATATTGCCTGGATACAGTACAACCGGCAACCCGCCGCATCCTTCCTTGATCATTTGCACGGTTTCGTCGAGAATCTTTCCCTGCGCTCCGATAGTCCCGCCCACGAGAATGACGTCAGCGCCGTTTTCGTAACTGCTTTTTGCGATTGCCTTTCCCTTTTCGAGAGAAAACTTGTCTGGGTCGATGAGGGAAAACAGCATTGCTCCCTGCGATTCAATTTTTTCCTTGTAATACTTTTCAACTTTTCCCGGATTCAATAAAACCACCTTTCAAGTAAAGCAAAGGCTATAATGCTCGAGCTCTAAAAGTTTAACTTGAACGCGGCTTATTAATAATTAGTTGGAAAACCGGAACGTTCTAAATGCTGTTTTTAAGATGTGGCTTTAAATGGTCGAGGAAGGGCTTTTGAAGGAAAAACTGGGCGACTCACTTGAAGGCAAGATAGCCGAAAAGCAAAAGGCTTTTTCCGGCTTGCTCACGCGCGAAGGAGCGCTAAAGCTCATAGCATTGGACGAAGGCGTCGCGAAACGCGGGCAGGCGAAAGCAAACGACCTTCTTCCGCTCGCCCAAGCGCTCTCGCAAAACGATTCATTAACCTCGGTTTTAGTGCGAGTAAAGCAAGTGTATTGCACCCGCGAGTTCGACAAGGAAGGGCGCAAGGGCAAAGTGTGCAACGTGCTCGTGGGCGACTCGAGCGGAGAGGGAAAGCTAGTATTGTGGAACGGTGACGCGGATTTCGCCGAACGCAAGCTCGAGCGCAACGCCTGCATGAAAGCCGAGGGGTTGGCTTTGAAAAACGGAGAGCTGCATTCGAATTTGTTTTCTTCCCTGTCGCTTGAAACCGCGCCTTTCGGTTTGCCCGACTATGGCGCTGCAACCGCGAAGCTTTCGGACGTGGCAGAAGGCGGGGATTTCTACGCGCGCGTGTCGTCGAAAAGCCCCCTGCGCGAGTTCGAAAGGAACGGAGACAAGGGAAACGTCTTGAATCTAGTGGTGGAAGACGAGTCTGGGCAAAAAACGCTGGTCTGCTGGGGGCGCAATGCAGTCATAGCGAATTCCCTGAAGGAAGGCGACGTGCTGAAAGCGGAAGGGATTGCACTCAAGAACGGGGAGTTGCATGCGTCGTGGATGACGCACTTGATTGCCCACGCGAAAAAACACGATTTGAAGGAGCTGGAGTTCAAGCCCTTCGCTTCGCTTGTGCAAAATGAAACGGCTTTCGTTCAAGCTAAAATCGAAAAGCTTTTCGAAGCGCGCGTTTCGCGCAAATGCGTTTCGTGCGGCGGGCTTGTTGACGAAGGGAAGGAAAAGTGCGATTTCGGAGGCAGCGTGAGGGAAACGTTTTTCATCACGACGCAGGCTAAAGACGAGGCGGGGCAGCAAATGCGAATGGTGTTTTTCGAAGACCAGGCGAGGGAGCTCATCGGGTTGAAGCGCACGCTAGTCTCTCCGAAAACGGTTTTCGACTTGAAGAGAGAGTTTCTGGAGGGAAAGACGCTGGATCTCAAGGCGCTGGCCCAGCAGAGGAACGGCGGCGCGCTAGAATTGGTAGTAAAACAAATTCGTTCGCACTCGTGATTGGGAGGGGGTAATTTTCATGGTTAAAAATCCCGGTGCGCTAACGTTTTTTGAAGGTGGTGTTGAATGGCGCAAGTTCCGTTAGAGTCTTTCCAGCTGCGAGTGGCGGCGGGAAAAGGGGTTTACGGAAAGATAGACATCAGCGTGTGGCAGGGCAGGCAGAAGGAAGGCAAAGCCTTGTCGTCGTCGATTTCCCTGCGATTCCACGACTTGGAAAAGGGAGTAGCATATCTGGACGCAGAAGATGCGCTCAAGCTCTCGTCGATGCTGCAGAACTATGCGGTGCAAGTAATGCGCTTGGACACCGAACGAAGGCTTCTCGCGTGGAGAGAAAAGCAAGACGTCGAATTCGTTTAGGCTACCGTTTGCGGCTCGCAGCGTAAATCGGGAAACGGCAATCCACTTCGTATCCGTTCTTGGTCGTTTTGATTGCCTTCCTATTCTCCGCAGGAATTTCCCTAATCAACCCTTGGATTCTTTTCACGTCTTTCGGCGTTATGCCGTATCTCGCGACATGGTCTTCGTGAGTTAGGGCAAGCACGGGCGCTTCACCGATTTGTTGAGGAGCGGTGAGTCCGGCAGCCTCGTGCAATTCAGGCAAATCCCCCTTCCACTGGAAATGCCGGTCGCCGATTTTAGGCGTGGTTTTGTAGATGGCGTCAGCCAAATCCCGTTCTTCCTGCGTTTCGAAAGAAGCCGCTTGGTTTATAAAAATTCCTCCGGGCTTCAGGTGCGCGGCAACGCGCTTGAGAATTTGTATTTGCAACGCTGGCGTGGGCTGGTAGTCGAGCGAACTCCTCATTATGATTAAATCGAATTGTTCGTTCAGCTGCAAGTCCAAAGCGTCGGCAAGGACTTTCCGCGTTTGCGGGTTTTCATTTTGTTTCAAGTGTTCGTTAGAAGCGTCGGCGATTGTAAGCTGCGGTTGTCCGAACCCACTTTCTTCAAGATGCCTTGCAACGTGCTCCCCGAGCAAGCCGTTTCCGGAACAAAGGTAGAGGGTTTTGGGTTTTGCAGGCAGCCTCCAATGCTGGGTTTTCAGGGCATCGAGAAAAGAAGCGATTGCTTTCTCGTCAGAGAAATAACCGCCATAAACCTTTCCCCATTCTTTTCCAACGACTAGCTTGTCCCTTTCCAGGTTTCTCCTGGTAGTAGCGCGGAATTTCATTGGCATGGAATCCTTTTGCCGCGCAAAAATAAAAACAGGGCGCCTTGCTGCGCCCCGCCTCGAGGCTTTTCTTTCCTTGGGGTTGCTTTGAAATTGCCTCCCGAGCTTTACAGACTTTTTTACAATCTAGGCAAGTACGTTTTGATTTCCCAATCCGAAACGCTAAGCCGAAAGTCGTTCCACTGCCTTTCCTGTGCGGCAAGATGCTTGGCGAACGCGTGTTCTCCGAGCGTTTTTTCCATCAACCCGCTCTTGCGCGTTTCTTCCATCGCTTCCCCTAGCGAACCGGGAAGCGTCTGTACGTAAAACTTTTCGAGCTTGGCGTCGTCAAAGTTGTACACGTTTTCTTCTACAGCAGCCGGAGGCTTCAGCTTTCCGTCAATGCCGTCAATTCCTGCTGCGAGCATTGCCGAAAACGCCAGGTAGGGGTTGGTTGAAGCGTCGGGACAGCGCAATTCCACGCGCGTCGCATTTTTACCGTGCACTTCAGGAACGCGAATCATTGCACTGCGGTTGACGCGCCCCCAACACACGTAAACCGGCGCTTCGTAGCCCGGAACAAGCCTCTTGTAGGAATTCACCGTCGGTGCGACTATGCCGGCAAAAGCGCGGGCGTGCTTTATCTGCCCTGCCACGAACTGCAATGCCGTCTCGCTCAAATTGTACTCTCCGCCTTCGCCGTAAAACACGTTTTCTCCGCCCTTCCACAAGCTTTGGTGCACGTGCATTCCGCTGCCGTTCTTTCCGAACAGCGGCTTGGGCATGAAAGACGCGTAAAGGCCGTGTTTCTTTGCGATGATTTTCACGACGTTTTTGATGAGCAAAACTCGGTCGGCCATTTCCAGAGCGCTGCCGTACTTGAATCCGATTTCGTGCTGGCCGTGCGCCACCTCGTGGCTCAAGCGCTCCATGGGCACGCCCATCTGCTGGAGCGTGAGCATGACTTCGCGCTTCACTTCCGACCCTTCGTCCAGAGGGCTCCAGTCGAAATACCCCGCCTTGTCGTGCGGGTCGGGCATTGCAGTCGCTCCGTTCACGTCCTTGAACAGAAAGAATTCCAGTTCGGGCCCTACGAAGTACTCGAAGCCTTTTTCCTTCGCCTGCGCGAGAGCGCGCTTGAGGACGTTCCGCGGGTCGCCTTCGAAAGGTGTTTTGTCGCGGTTGAAAACGTTGCAAGGCACGCGTGCAATGCGGTTGTTGGCCCAAGGCAAGAGCGTAAACGGCCCGTCGGGCTTGAGGAACATGTCGCTCTCGAAAATTCTCGTAAATCCTTGGATTGAAGACCCGTCGAACCACAATCCCCCCGCTTCAGTAACTTCCTCGAAGTGCTGCAGCGTGGTTTCGCAGCTCTTGATGTTGCCTAGAATGTCGACGAACTGCATGGACACGAATTCCACGCCCGCCTTCTTCAAATCTTCAAGCTCCATTCAATCCCACCTCTAAACGAGAAAAAACAACGCGATTCCCACTCTCAAAGCATTTAAATTCTTTTCCCGCTCTTTCCCAAACGAACGTAGCTAAAATTCTTATCCGACAAAACAAACGTTTTAAAAATCCGGTGAATTCAAGTGTTAGGTGGACGTTTTGATGGATGAGCTTGACGGGAAAATCGTTGAAGAACTGGAGGGAAACTCTAGGCTTTCTTTCCGAGAAATGGCGAAAAAGCTCGGTGTTTCCACTTCCACGATAGCCCAGCACTCAAAAATGCTGGAGCGAGAGAAAATCGTCAGGCGTTATTCGGTCGATTTGGATTGGGAAAAGCTGGGATTCGACTTGACTGCGCTGATAGAGCTTACGATACGCGGCCAGCCTTTGCTTAAAGTGCAGGCGCAAATCGCTAAGCTGCCGCAAGTAGTTTCGGTGTGGGACATTACCGGGCGTTTCGACTCGATGGCGTTGGTGCGCGTTAAAAATAGGCGCGAGCTTTCGGCGACGGTGAAAAAGATTTTGGACATCGAGGGCGTGGAGCACAGCGACACGCACTTGATTTTGAATACGGTAAAGGAGAATTACTTGACTTTGTAGTCTAGCGGCTGGCTTTCTGCATTTCTTCCAGCCCTTCGCCGAGCCGTTCGCGCAGCAGCTTATACATCTCAGGGCTGAATTTTGTTTTGTGGTCATTAACGAAATCGATGGCTTTTTTTATTTCCTCTAAATGCTCTTCACTCAGCCGGATTACTAATGCATTGCGTTCTTCCAAGTCTTTCTTGAAACCGTCTATTATGCCTTGGTAAAATTTCCTGTTATCTCCTTTCGCTTCATCCCTAGCACTTTCTGTTTCTTCAATGTTTTTTTGGATGTCCTCCGGCGAGGCGATCTGCCTCAACTCGGAATCGTATCCGACCCTGAACGCGTCTCTTGGGTGCAGGTCACTCTTCAAAACGTGGTTTTTAACAAATCCATTCAATCCCGCGGAAATGGCGTAAGCATGTATTATTTTAGCCGTAGGCCAGCCGTACTTTTCGGCGTCGAGCCTAATGTCTTTTTTCCATGATTCGATTTTTCGAATATCGGTTTTCGACACCGGCTGGGCGTGCCAGACGCTGTCCAAAAGATTGCTTGCCCCTTGCTCGAGATGGAATTCCACTATTCCCCCCGGACTGCTTATATTGTTTTTTGCTATCAACGCCCGCGCATTTTGTATTGCCGTAAACCTTTCCAAGGGAGTAGGCGGTTCCCAAGGCGTTGATTCCGCCTCCAGGGCTGCTTTTTGGATTTCCCTGGCTTGCGGGTATTCGCTCCTTAGCCAATGACCAACCACTTTGTTCGCCCCTTCGAGTCCGTCCGAGTGCAAGGCATGCGTGAAAATAGCCCACGCCGCTAAATCCACCGCGTTCAACCCCTCCCGGCTTTTTTTTGCAACCATCTCGATTGCCTTGGCTACTCCGTAAGCGTGGTTGGTGTGGGCTGGTTTTGTTCTGAAAGGCGTTCGTTTGGCGTCGAGGGCTTCCAACCCCCTGATTATCGCGATTGCAGCATCCGAAATTTTCGCTTTTGCTCGCGGCGTTCGCTTTGGCATTTTCTCACGGATACGCCCTGTTTATCACTCGCGGGAACGGGACGGCGTCGCGGATATGCTCCAAGTTCAAGAGCCATTTTACTAATCGCTCGATTCCCAGCCCGAACCCGCTGTGCGGCACGCTGCCGTACTTCCGCAAATCCAAATACCACGCGTAATCCTTGAGGTTCAAGTCCTGCTCTTTCATTCTTTGCACCAATTTGTCGTACTCCCATATGCGTTCCGAACCCCCTATGATTTCCCCGTGGCCTTGAGGAGCGAGGACGTCCGCATTCTTCACGTGCTCCCCGTCGCTCGCGGGCTCCATGTAGAACGGCTTTATTTTCTTGGGCCAGTCGTGAACGAACAACGGCTTTTTCAAATCATTTGTGAGCAGCTGCTCGTGCTCTACTCCGAAGTCGTCGCCCCACTCGATAGTGTTTCCAAGCGACTGGAGTTTTTCGACTGCCTTATCGTAGCTCAAGCGGTGGAACGGCGCTTTCACTTCCTTCAGCTCTTCCTGCGTGCGTTGAAAGTGCTTGACCACCGGATTTTTCGCCAGGCGCTGGGCGACGAATTCTATCATCTCCTCCTGCAAGCGCATGTTGTCCTCGTTGTCGAAAAATGCCGCTTCCTCTTCCAAATGCCAGTATTCCGTCAGATGCTTTACGGTCCGCGATTTCTCGGCGCGGAACGAAGGGGCGAGAATAAAGATTTTTTCCAACGCCGTAATGAACGCCTCGTTGTACAGCTGCCCGCTCTGCGTTAGATAAGCTTTCTGCCCGAAGTAGTCGAATTCGAAGAGCGTCGAGCCGCCTTCGCACGCGGACGTGGTGATTATGGGCGGTGCGACTTCGATGAAAGTGCGTTCGTCGAAAAACAGGCGAAGGTCTTTCACGATTTCGGCGCGCGCCTTCATTATGTTCGTCAAATGCAGCGAGCGAAGCCACAAGTGGCGCACGTCCAAAAGGAATTCGGTGCTCTGGTCTTTGCCTATGGGGAATATTTCGCTGAAGTGGATTACGCTGAAGCTTTTCACCTGCACTTCGAACCCGCCGGGCGCGCGCTCGTCTTTCTTCACTTCGCCTTTAACCGTGATTGTGGATTCGATAAGCGCTTTTTCAGCGTCCTTGAACTCCTTTTCGGAAACGCCGTCCTTTTTGACTGCAAGCTGGATTACGCCCGTGGAATCGCGCAAAGAAAAGAAGATTATGTTTCCCTGAACTCGTTTTCGGTGGATCCACCCGCGGAGCGTTACGCTGGCTTTATCCTTTCCGTCGAGGGCTTCAGAAACCTTTGTTAAGTTTTCTTTCATTCAACCACTTTGCCTGATTCGAATTGTGCTTGCGGGCCGTAATAACCTTTTCCGCTAAGCTTTTGTTTTTTCGGGTTCTTTAAAGCCGTCCGTTCTCCTGCGTTTTCCTCCTGTTTTCCACACTTCGTACGCGAAGAACGTTTTGCTTGACTTAACGCCGTCGAGCGTGCGTATCTTTTGGACTATGCGCGAGAAATTCCACCTGTCTGTAGTCCTGAAGAAGAGTATGCAGTCGAAATCCCCGCTTACGGCGTAGACCGCTTCGGTTTCCGGCATTTTCGCCAGGGCGTCGAGCACTCCGTAAAACTTTTCCCCGTCTATCTGCAGGGTTTGGTATGCGCTGAAGTCAAAGCCTATTTTCATGAAGTTGATGTTTGCCGAATACCCTGTGATCACTCCCGCGCCTTCCAGCGCCTTGGCCCTGTTCATTATCGTGACCGGAGAGACTTTGAGTTTCTTCGCCAGCTCCCGCCAAGTCTGCTTGCAGTTTTCCCTCAATTCCCTGATAATTTCAGAATCCAGTTCGTCCAGCTCAACTTTGTTAATTTTGGACCCCCTATTTTCGACTTTTTCTTGAAGTTTGTTCATTTTTTCCACCAAAAACTTTGTTTTGTTTAATAAAACGGCAAGAAACCTTTTTAAGTGTTAGGTTCAGGTATATTCGGCTTTATAGTGGGAAGGCGTTTGGCGTTCTCGGCAACCCCAAGGAGGCGCTCGCCTTTTCCCTTAATGTTCATGCACGTGTTTCCGAGCGGGTTCGAAAGCATGGAATCCATGGCAATGCTAGCCCTGCTCGCCATAGGCGTATTTGCGGGAAACGTTTTCCTAGTGGGAATTGCGCTCGCACTCGTGGCGTTGCTTCACCGGCCTCACGAGAGAAAGCCCGACAAGGACATCGCCTTTTAGGTTTTCCTCCAGCTAGGCGGCCTTCTGGGGATTAAAATAAGTTTTTTTAAGTGGAACGCCCCAAAAGCTCGTTCACCAAAATGAACGTAATGTTTTTGGGCTTCAAGAACAACCTTTCCTTCCTTCTTTTCGCCCTGCTTTTTTACGCCATGCTGGCGCGAGACGGGGGACTCGCGCTAGCATCAGCGGTGCTCTTGGCGTTTTTCGTGGTTGCTGCAAAATAGGCTATTCGACGCGCAGTTCCCTGCCTTTCGGCTTAGCCGTTTTTGGAATTCTTACTTCGAGAACTCCGTTCTTGAATGTGGCTTTTGCTTTTTCGGCGTCTGCCTGCGTGGAGAACGGGATGTACTCGCCGTATCCCTTGAAGCGGGCGGAATACTTCCGATAGTGGAACCCGCCTTCTTTTTTTTCTTCCTCCCGCCTGCTCTTCTCTTCCACTTTTATGCTCAAGCCGTTTTCGTCAACCTTCAGCTTTACGTCTTCCTTCTTTATTCCGGGCAGTTCCGCGGTAATCACGATTTCGCTTTCGGTTTCGAAGGAATCGATGAAGGGGCGCGAGAATTCTTCCCAAAACCGCTCCATTTTTTTGGGCATTGGCGTGTCGAAGTCGAACCAAAACCGCATGGTGTCGAAATACCTTTTTCCCTTCATTTTCCGCTCACCGCCGCCTTCAGGAAAGGCGTTTCCTACTAGTGTGTTGAAAAATAATTTTTTTTCGTTTTCAGCCGCCGAGCAGGAGGAAGCTCGCTGCCGCAGCCACGATTCCTGCGAAAAGCATTTTCAAACCGTAGGCGATCGCGTTTTCCTTGCTTATCTTTCCGAGGAAAATTCCGAGCAAAAATAGCGTAATTCCCGCGATGGCAAAGGCAACGTAATACGCCTGGTTTGCGGGATAGATTGCAAAGGGGCTGAGCACCATGAGCGTGGCTATGAACGGGGAGAGTCCATCCACGGCAGCGAGAAAATAAGCCGCGCTGGAGTGAGCCTTGCGCAATGCCTTCTTTTCCTCGTAGTCCTTGAACCAGGTTTTGTTGACTTGGCGCAAGTCTATTTTTCTTTCCGCAGTTTCAGTCAAAAACACGCCGAGCCCGCCGCTCATTGCGATTGCCATTCCCGCAGAAATGCCTATGGTCAAAATCAGCGCCGAATCCCGAATCCCCCCGACGTAAGAGCCGCTCAGCAATCCGATCGTGGTGAGAATTCCGTCGAACGAATTCATGACGAAATAGCGCCTGGCGAGCCTCGTCACTCCCGCCTTCTTCAGGTAATCGTATTCTTTAGCCAGTTTTTTCAGCACTTTTTTCCTGCCTCCTCATTGTTTACGCTTTCCGAATTAAAAGCTTTTTTTTGAGTAGCAAAGGATTGCCTTTTATTCGCGTTCTTGAAAAGAATTGTTTATGCAATCGAAATTCCGTCGGGGCAAGGCAGAACGCGCAGAACCTCGCATCTTCGTTTTATGCGATTTGGACGATACGCTGGTTTTGACGCGCGAGCACTGGCAGAAGGCTTCCTTTGCCGCAATACGCAGCATGGTCGAGCACGGTTTGAAGGTTACTGCACCGAAGAGCGCGGTTTTTTTTGAAGAATGGCGTACTTCTGAGGACGGTCAAAAGAAAATGGAGGAAATTCGCAACCAGCATGGAGAAGTGCGAAACTCAGAAGCATTCCTCTATCACGTTTTGATGAACAACATTTATCCCGGCAATGAAAATGCGCACGACCACTACGGCCGGTTGGTAAAACTAGTTGCAAGCGATTTGACTCCCGGGCAAATGCAGTTTTTGGTGAGGGCTGGGAAAACCGCGTACGACCGGCAGAAGGCGGAAAACGTTGCGGATGGAACCCTAACCGCAGCCCCCCACGCCCACGAGTTTTTGGAGGCGGTTAAAGCCGAAGGCGCAATTCCAATAGTGGTGAGCAGGGGTTTGGCAAACAAGCAATTGGACAAGCTTTTTCTCACAGGCTTGGCAAAGCATTTTGCAGGCCTGCCTAAGCCCATACTGACCACCGAGCCAAAAATATGGCCTTTCAAATTAAGGCGTTCTTCCCTCCCGGAAAAAACGCCCAACTTTTTCGCTTGGGCGAAAAAGGAGCTAGGTGCGACCGAAAACGATTTCGTCGTAGTAGTGGGAGACAGGGAAAATTCCGACATAATCCCGGCAAAAAAACACGCGGATGTAACCGTTCACGTCCTCACTGGCAGGAGAAACGTGGCCGCAGATAAACAACGGTGGGCGAAGCCAGACGCTCCAGTAAAGAGCCAGGCGGACATTCAAGCCCGCACTCTGAAAGAAGCCCTGCCTGGAGTTTTAGCTAGAATAAGAACATTCAAGGAGGCCGGAAAATGAAGCAAGCGATAGTTTTGAATTCGGCGTTGAAAATGGGCAAGGGAAAGGCGGCGGCGCAGAGCGCGCACGCTTCTCTCGAAGCATCGCTTTTGGTTTCAAAAAGCGTTTTGGACGAGTGGCGCAGTGAAGGAATGGAGAAGGTAGTGCTTAAAGTGCAAAGCGACGGAGAGCTTTTGGATTTGCACGCTAAAGCGAAGCGAAGGAAACTGCCCTGCGTTTTGATTCGCGACGCCGGCAGGACGCAGATTCCCGCGGGAAGCATTACTGCGCTGGCGATAGGCCCTGCTGAAGAAAAGCAAATAGATGAAATAACAGGGCACTTGAAGCTGTTGTGATTTTAGTTTGCTTTGCCTCAGCCT
>DATDSY010000002.1:0-2788 GCA_035291125.1 Candidatus Norongarragalinales archaeon | reverse complement strand
GTCGCAAAAAACGATGACCGCGTATTCCTTGACGTCCATAAAACTATTCAGGTGCAAGGCTTTTTAATCGAACCGCGTAATCTGCTTATGATTCGAGCGTTCGCCTCCTTCGGAAAGAAAGTCAAGGAAGTCACACCCAAGGAAGCCGAAAAGTACGTGCGCGACAAGAAGCACAACGTCTGGATTAATTTCGAACAGGCCACCGCCAAGGAAAACGAGTTTTTGAAGTCCCTAGGCTTCCACCCGCTCAGCGTAGAGGATACGATCAAAGGCAGGCAAAGGCCGAAAATCGAGGATTATGAAGATTACGGGTATATAGTAATCCGCACTCTCGAAACCACCGAAACGGGCGCGACAGCCCAACTTTCGATTTTTCTCGGCAAGACTTTCGTCGTTACTTACGCTTCGGCAATGGTGCCAAGCCTCCAGCGCGTCATGGACGAGCTCAAGGCAAAGCCAGGAGTGCTGTTGAAAGGGCATGATTTTCTCGCTTACGCGGTAATAGACGCGTTGGTAGACGAGTTCTTCCCTATTCTCGAAAAGCTGGATGATGAGTTAGAAGAACTGGAAGACCAGATTTTCGTGAAGTCCGACCCGAAAATGGTTTCGCGGCTGTTCAAACTCAAGCGCAAGCTCGTGGAAGTCAGGCGCGTGCTCATTCCCATGCGCGACATCCTCAACGTCCTCTCACGCAGGGATTATGGGTATATCGACGCGCGCACCGCAGTATATTTCCGTGACGTTTATGACCACTTGATACGCCTGGCGGACATGACCGACACGCTGAGGGAATTGGTAACAACTGCAATGGAAGGCTACCTCAGCGTGATTAGCAACAACTTGAATTTCATAATGAAGCGCCTGACTGCCATCACGGTCATACTCATGGTGCCCACGCTTCTCGCAAGCATTTACGGCATGAACGTCATGAACCTGCCTTTGTCGCAGGAAGGAAACGGGTTTTGGGAGGTAATGGGCATAATGCTTTTGCTCACGGCAATTTCATTCTATTACTTCAAGCAAAAAGAATGGCTTTGAGCAGTGTGCAAGGATTTAAATTTTTTGCGAGGAAAAGGAATTCGGTGGAGATGTTCAATTGAAGGTTTTTCTCGCTTCCGACCACGCCGGCTTCAAGCTCAAGGAATTCGTCAAGAAACTCCTTGAAGAAAAAGGCTTTGAAGTGCGCGATTTCGGCACGAACTCCGAACAATCCTGCGATTACCCGGATTTCATAATCCCCTGCAGCGAGGCAGTTGCGGAAAGCAACGGCCAAGCCCTGGGAATAGTTTTCGGCGGGTCGGGCATAGGCGAGGAAATAGCCGCCAACAAAGTCAAGGGCATCCGCTGCGCTTTCGCTTACGACTTGTTCACAGCCAAAGTCACGCGAGAGCACAACGACTCCAACATGCTCGCGCTCGGTGGAAGGACCATAACGGCTGACGAAAATCTTGCGAAAGAAATCGTCCTGGCGTGGCTTTCCACTCCTTTCTCGGGTGACGAGAGGCACAAGCGCAGGATACAAAAAATTTCCGATTACGAAAACAGGGTTTAAGACATGCCCAGCATTTCCCCCTCCATTCTATCAGTCGAGCCCGCGAAAATCGCTGGCGTAGTAAAAAAGCTTGAGGGCAAGACGGAAAGCGTGCACATTGACGTGATGGACGACAAGTTCGTTCCCAACAACACCCTCGACCGCATGAACCCGCAGCTCGTAGCAGGGCTGGACGGCGTCAAAATAGTCAAAAACGTGCATTTGATGGTTGAAGACCACTTGCACTGGAGCGAGGCGTTCTGCAAGGCGGGGGCGGACGAAGTCGCATTCCATTACGAAGCCGGAAAAGTCGAGGAAGGCATTGCGCTTATCAAAAAGCACGGCGTAAAGGTGGGAATAGCCATAAAGCCCAAGACGCAGCCGCAGGAAATAGCTTCCTTCTTTCCCAAGCTTGATTTCGTTTTGGTCATGAGCGTAGAGCCGGGTTTCGGCGGCCAGGCGTTCATGCCAGCAAGCTTGGACAAAATAAAGTGGCTTGAGGAAAATTACTCTAAGGAGTACGGCGGGAAAATCTGGGTTGACGGCGGGGTTAACGAAGACACAAGCGTACAGTGCGCGCGCGCCGGCGCGGACGTCCTGGTAATAGGGAACGCGTTGTTCAAGCACGCCGATTTTCTCAGCAAGCTTGGCGAATTTCAGGGGAAAATCGGCGAGAAGCCGTGAGTTTGAAAACCCGCCGTATTCAGCGTTTGCATCGTCTTACGACAAGCTTTTTATAGAGGGTGAAAGTAATCGGTCTATCTCTTTATTGGAGGGGGATGATTGCGTGAAGAAAGGACAAGGAATGTTTGAGTACATACTGCTTTTGGCAGGAGTTTTATTGGTAGTAGTTTTGGCCATCGCATTATTGAGGGGAGGCTTGTTCCAAAGCGCTTCGTCAAATGTGGACAAGAACGCGTGCTTGAGCGAACTCGTCACTGAATCTTCGTGCTTCAATTCCGACGGAAGCTGGAACAGCGGCGGAGACCACTTGTACTCTGGAACCAAATGCCCGCTTGCTTTGGGCGCCCAGAACTTCTGCGGAACCGGCTCTAATTACACGTGCTATTGCGGAACTGACCCCAGGACTTAAAAAGCCTCAGGGGTTCTTTTTTCTTTTTTTATTCCCTCCAGCGTGAGCCAGCGCGGCAAAAGCAATTAAAGCTTTTGCCCGCTAATCATTTCACAAACGATTTTTTCTTTTTCAGAAACCCGGTGGGCTTTACGTGGAGAAACTTACTGTCGTCAAGCAGCTAA
>DATDSY010000001.1:0-2777 GCA_035291125.1 Candidatus Norongarragalinales archaeon | reverse complement strand
AGAAATTTTGTTGAAGTACGCCAATCTCGACGCTTCGATTACGGCAAAGCTTTCTAATGCGCCGATCAAGAAGTTTTCAGAGTTGACCGATCAAGACTTTAGCCAGACGCAGGCTTTTGCAGACTTGCTTGCGAGTGAAGGGGTTCTAACGAAAGAGATTAACGTCAGTACAATGATTCTAACGCCAAGTGAAACAACCCGAACTTAGGGAATCATTATTCTTCCGCCGTCGACGACCAGCGTCTGGCCGGTAACGTACGACGCTTCTTCGGAAGCTAAAAACAAGACTGCGCGAGCCACGTCTTCCGTCCTTCCGAAACGGTTCAACGGAATCGTGTTCAGCAGTTCCTTCTGCCTTTTGCTTGAATAGTGCGACTGGAAGTTGGTTTGAATGAACCCCGGCGCAACGCTGTTCACGCGCACAAACGGCGCGAGCTGGTTGGCAAACGTCTTGGTAAGCGCAACCACGCCAGCCTTCGAGGCGTTGTAATGCACTGCGGGGAATTTGCCTTGAAAAAACGCTGTTGAAGAAAGGTTGACGATTGCTCCACGCTTTCGCTTGACCATTGAAGGAGCGAAAGCGCGCGTGCACAGGAACGTGCCCTTGAGGTTCGTGTTGACCACGCGGTCCCACATTTTCTCGGAAACGTCTTCCCACGACGAAACCCAGTCGATGTCGCCAGCGTTGTTCACCAAAACGTCCAGCGTTCCTCCAGTCTTGTCCAGCACGAACTTTTTCATGGCTTCGACTTGCTTGGAGTTGGAAACGTCGGCGCGAACGGCAAAACCGCCTTCCTCCTTAGCAAGTTTTTCCGCTTCCGCCTTGGACGTGTTGTAGTTGACGAACACTCTTGCGCCTTCGCTGGAGAAAGCGTGCGTTATGGCTTCGCCTATGCCTTTAGCACCGCCTGTTACAAGTACGCTTTTGCCTTTGAATCGCATTGAAACTCCCACCTGAAAGCTATACTACTCATACAAACTTTAAAAAAGCGGCTGCGGATATTGTTTTACTATTCGTGAAGGGGTTGGTGTGCGCATGGACTTCAAACTTAAGGAAAACGCTTCGAAAATATTGTTTCTGGCTTTGTTCGCAATCGCAGGGCTGGTCGCCGTGCGCATCAACTTTTCGCAGGCGTTGGGCGCTTCAAACCAGTTCTTCACTCTATTCCAGTTTTTCGCGCCAGTTGCAGGCGGGTTTTTGGGAAGCGCCTTGGGCGCTGCAGTGGTTTTGTTCACCCAATTCGTCGACTTCGTTTTCGTGGGCAAGGAAGCTTCGCTTTTGAACGTCGCGAGGCTCTTCACCCTCGTTGCCGCAGCTTGGTATTTCGGCACTAACTCGAAGCAAAAGTGGGCTGCGGCCATTCCAGCGGCTGCAATCGTATTGTTTCTCCTTCACCCAGTAGGCGCGCAAGCTTGGTATTACGCAGTATTGTTCTGGAGCATTCCCATTCTCGCGAAATTCTTTTACGCCGACAACCTTCTTGCTAAAAGTTTGGGAGCTACGCTGACGGCGCACGCGGTCGGCGGAGTTCTTTGGCTCTACACCTTGCCTACGACCCCCGCGTTTTGGACTGGCTTGATTCCCGTCGTGGTTTACGAACGCTTTGTTTACGCAGCTGGAATCGCAATTTCATTCGTGGCGCTGAACGCGTTGTTTTCGCGCGTGCGCGTTCCGTCGTTCGTGCATGTAGACTCTACGCTGCCGTTGGTTGCCCGCGCGAAGCAAACCAAGCTTGAAGTTGGTTGAATTGAAAGCGCTTTCTTTTGCTTTTATTTTCGTTCTTTTGTTTTCAGCCTTAGGTTTCGCCGAGGAAAACGCGGTTTCGCCTAGCCCTTCAGCAGGCGTTGAAGTGCCGGCCAAAGCACTGCCGGCCATGGACGCCACAAGCTCTACAGCCTTTGCTATAGTCAACCACTCTACCGCACCTTTGGGCGCTGCAATTTTGGTTTTGCTTGCCTTAGGCATTGTTCTCGACAAGTTTTCAAAACCCAAGTAATTTTTTTTTCGCTTGTTGTCGTTGTTGAAAGCGTTTTAATGCTTTTGCCGCCTATTCGCTTTGCATTTTTCGTTTGACTAGCGAGGGTGGTTTCAAAATGGCTTTCAAGTATTCGTTCGCCGACAGGCTTTCAAATGCAGGGACGGACAGCCCGTTCGCAGTGGGCATTGAAGTCGCGGCGCTCGAGCGGCAGGGCCACAAAGTCACGAAAATGCACATAGGCCAGCCTGATTTTCCCACTCCTGAGAACGTGAAGGAAGCCGCGATCAAGGCAATCCGTGAAAACAAGACCGGATACACCACGTCAAACGGCATTTTCGAATTGAGGCAAACCGTTGTCGAAGAACTGAAAAAACGCTATGGCGTTGACGTAAACCCTGACGGAGTAGTAATCACTCCCGGCACCAAGCCCGTGCTTTTCATGGCTGCGTTTGCGTTGCTGAATCCCGGCGACGAGGCGATCGTGCCAAACCCTGGTTACGGTGCATACCATTCTTCAGTCTACTTGGCCGGCGCAAAGCCCGTTTCGCTTCCCATCGTGGAGGAAAAGAAATTTAGTTTCGACCACGAGGCTTTGAAAAACGCCGTGAACAAGAAGACCAAGCTTTTGATGCTTAACACTCCAGCTAACCCTACGGGCGGAGTGCTTACGCACGACGATTTGAAAGTCGTCCGCGATTTGGCTTTGGAAAACCAGCAGATGATGGTTTTGAGCGACGAGATTTACGCGCGCATCGTTTACGACGGCAAGCACGAGAGCATTTACTCTTTTCCAGAAAT